>NZ_JBFSSD010000002.1:117944-198098 GCF_041466145.1 Vibrio sp. 10N.239.312.D08
TCTTCTCTCTTCTCTCTTCTCTCTTCTCTCTTCTCTCTTCTCTCTTCTCTCTTCTATACAGGTGTATACAGTACTTTTCTGTCAAAACCACTATATACACCTGTATAAAGCTCACATTTTTTCAACTTATGAGACAAAACAGCAAATTCATTCAAATTTAATTTATCTAATATTTTCAATGACTTAAACATTTACCATCCATAAGCTCAGACGAAATCGTCCAATAATCCCGCAAAAAACGCTTGATCTTATAAGCAACTAAAACTACTGTATACACATACAGCATGTATATAAGGACAGCAAAATGATTCAAGCACACGTTAAAGCACAACACTCTAGCCCGCTAGTTCACTGCGCATTTACATCAGTTTCTCGTAAAAGCAAAAATTCAAACGAGGAAGCGTTGTTTGCAAGAATGGCGTTGCTGTCCAATCAACATCAGTGGTTACTGTTTACGGCTCAAACACCAAGACCATCGGCTAAGCAGCTTAAGCAACATAATGTTTGCTGCGACCGCGTTATTCATATGAAAGCCTCTCATCAAATGACTGAGGTAGAGACTGTCGAGAAAGCAATCCGCTCTAAGAATGCGAGCGCGATTGTTGCAAGTGCATCGATTGATCAGTTCAGCCAACAGTACCTAAGAACATTAGGGTTACGCTTTCAATGTGAAGTCTTCTTTATGGATGCAAATTCAGAGCGTATTCACTAAGCCACCTTGCTTAATAACATGTTTACTTAATAACATTTTGGCTCAAAAACATGGTCCACAAACATAGCTTAATCTTTTAGCTAACAAACTTAAGTTAACTTAAGAAACAATTCGCCCATTTTTTAGCGGATTGTTAGGCGGGGGTTTTTATTTAAACAACAGATTTAGCAAACGTTTGCTTTTTCTCTGGAAGCAAATAGTAGATTGGGTATAATGCCCGTCTAATCATGTGCACACCGCACTTCTCTGTATGACGTTTGATAAAAGATAGGAATGTCTAAATGAGCCTTGCTGATCAAGTTCTTGCCGTAAATGATGACCTACCAATCCGTACTGATAAACCTGTCCACAGTGGCAAGGTTCGTTCGGTCTACTGGTTAACTGAAGAAGATAGCCAACGACTAATTAAAGAGAAAGGCTACGATGTAGCACCAGATGCGCCTTTAGCAATCATGGTGATCAGTGACCGTATCTCTGCATTTGATTGTATCTGGCGTGGTGAAGGTAATCTTAAAGGTGTTCCAGGTAAGGGAGCGGCTCTGAATGCTATCTCTAACCACTGGTTCAAATTGTTTAAAGACAACGGACTTGCTGACAGTCATATTCTTGATATCCCTCACCCGTTCGTATGGATTGTACAAAAAGCTCGCCCAGTCATGATCGAAGCGATTTGTCGTCAATACATCACTGGTTCAATGTGGCGTGCATACGCAAACGGCGAACGTGAATTCTGTGGTATCGAGATGCCTGAAGGCCTTGAGAAAGACAAGAAGTTGCCTGAGCTACTGATCACGCCTTCAACAAAAGGGATTCTGAAAGGTATTCCTGGCGTTCCAGAAGCTGACGATGTGAACATCACACGCAACAACATCGAAGATAACTTCGCAGCATTCAACTTTACTCAAGCAAGCGACATCGCGCATTACGAAAAACTTCTTAAAGAAGGCTTCAACGTAATCAGCCAAGCGCTAGCAAAAGTAGACCAAACCTTTGTTGATACCAAATTTGAGTTTGGCTACGTCAACGATGCTCAAGGCAAAGAAAAGCTTATCTACATGGACGAAGTCGGTACTCCAGATTCATCTCGCATTTGGGATACTCAGGAATATAACAACGGCAACATCGTTGAGAATTCAAAAGAAGGCTTCCGTCAGTTCTTGCTTAACTACTTCCCTGATGCCGACATTCTTTTGAATAAAGAGCGTATGCCAGAACGTGAAGCATTGGCTCGTGACAATGAACTTCCACTGGATTCGCTAATGTCTCTGTCTCGCACTTACCTTGATATCGCAGCGAAAATCACAGGTGCGGAGATCGTACTGAGCGAAAATCCTAAGCAAGAGATCATCGATGTACTGCGCGCTGACTATGGTCTAATCGACTAGTCGCTTAATTGCTAATTGCTTAATCGCTTAATCTCAAAATAAAAAGCTCGAAAGCGAATAAGCTCGTAGACTCAAGTTTTAGATACTAAAAGGGCCTCAATATTTGAGGCCCTTTTTACGTGTACGTTTTTACTATTCCTCGAGAGAGATTATAGGCGAGCTGAAGTTACAGCTTAATCGTGAACTCTTCTCCAGAATTACCCGCAATCACTAAATGACTGCGCGATTCAATATACTCGATCTGCTCTTCTTCAAGTGAATATGGCATCACTACTTTGAGCTCATTGATCCCTTCCAGCTTAGCGAGCTTAAGTAAGGTAACAATGTTCGACTCATCACTTTTACGCGTCGACATTGATTTCAATGCCATCTGCCATAAACGATCCTCTGGGGTGCCCAACTCTTTAATGCTATCTCGCCAGACGGTACTGAACACTGGCGCAATTGTGGTGAGTGCTTCCAGAAAAGTCCATTTTTTACTGCATGAGGCGCCAAGAAATGTTGTGTAATCGAACTCTACACGCGTCTCTTCCTGTTTATCCATGATGTCCCCCGACACTTTGGCAACACAATATACTCAATATCTATCAACTCTTTCTTTATAGCAATAGGATATAGAAGAATAGTCTTTTATGACCTTTTGATTGGTTAAAAAGGAATATAAAAATCAAACTTGTAACAAAATAAGCACTGAAAAATCATATATGCATCTATTTGATTAATATTTTAGAGATAAAACTTATCCATCTATTTGATATCAATTATTCGACTCGCTTTTTTGAACTGAATACGCCAACCAGACCATGTCGGTAGCTCCCAACGTTTTGGCGATAACTTTCGGCTACCCGACTGATAATGGACGTAAATCAGCTTTCTTGCGGGCAAGTATTCAACATCGAGTTGCAAGTCGGCAAGGCTCAATGCAAACGGGTATTTTTCCGAAAATTCTGAGTAGAGCCAAGTTGGAATGCCATCGAACGGTATGTCTGCATGATCGAACATTTCCAATTCGCTGACATCAGTAACACCTAGTACTTCAAGCTGCTCTATAAACCATAGCTCAAAGTTAATGTTCTCAATTTCTGGTGTGTATTTAGTTTGTTCATCGAGACCAAGTTTCACATACAACTGCCAGTGTTTGATTTCTTGAGTGCGAGCCTTTGCAAAACCGGGAAGCTGCTCTCCATTTAACACAAGGTCGACGATAGGTTTTAACGATAGTTGCCCTTCAGCGGCGACGAGTTTGGTTGTAATCGTGCGGCCTGCGTACACCAATGCCATCTCGGTAAAAACACCATCATCATTCACAACGGTTTCGCCTTGCTCCCACTCTCCTAGTTCAGCATCAATGAGAAGCTCAAGAGGAATGGGTGTCGTGACCGTCGCTAAGGTCAGTGTTTGCTTAACGCCTCTTCCCGGCAAGCTGTGAGTATCCAACACCAACATCGCTTGTGCATTATCAGGGAAACGGTTCTGACGACCGAGCACCACTTCTAAAACACCATTGGCAAAGGCTTCTTTCCTTTTCAGTCGGCGCACAAACACCAGTTCAGGATGCAGATTCACAATGGTCTTGAGCAATTCAATGCGTTGGAAACGTGACGCGACTTCTAGCTGAGGAAGTTCAAATACCTCCCGCATTTGCTTCGCCAATCCTTGAGCTTCATTCAGAGCCTGTTGGTCGATGTCTAAATGCGGATATTCTCGACCGCGCACAATCGGAATCAACAGGCTTAAATCACACCCTTCCTTCTCTTGTTGCGCGAGCGCTTCAAGATGTTCTGCATTGTTTGGTAACTGATACAAGCGAGCAGGAACGGACAGCGCCGCAGTGAGATCAACCATCGCCTCTTTTAATGCTTTGGTTTTGATTCGAGTAACGATATCGGCATACAAAGCATCAATCGGCAACGGATACAGCTTTTTACCATGCTCGGTAACTTGATGGTCGGCGTTAATCGCTTCCATCGTCAGCAAGGTTTGAGTTGCACTGTTGAGTGATTTCTCTGGAATAGGGTCAAGGAAGGACAAGCTCTCAAGCGGAGATCCACAACATGCTGCGGCCAACATAGGTTCAGTCAGCTCTTCACGCTGCAATTCAGGCGGTGTGACTAACTCTAACGCCGCATGTTCACCATATAGACGCACGCAAACGCCATCCATTACCCTACCCGCGCGGCCAGCTCGCTGTTTGGCACTCGCTCGTGATATGGATTTAAGCATCAGTGTGGTTCTGCCATTACGCTGAACGGTGCGTCTCTCTAATCCTGAATCTATCACCACGCCAATGTCAGGAATGGTTAATGAGGTTTCTGCAACGTTAGTCGCAAGGATGACCTTTCTCAAACCATAACCTTCAGTATGGATATTCCGACCCGATAACGCTGAATCTCGCTCTTTATCACTGACCGACGCATGCAATTTAACAACTTGGATATCTGGATTTTTCGCTAAGGCTTGTTCGCATTGCACGATCTCTTTTTTACCCGGTAGAAAAACCAACATATCGCCAGAAGAAGCGATCAACTGATGATTAACTTCTTCCACGATGCGCTGCCCTAGATGTCGACTATCAGGCAGTGTTCTGGATTCATTCGCTCTGTGTTCAATCTCAACTAGATAAGTTCGCCCTTCACAGCTTATGCGATTCGCATCCAAATACTGAGCAAGGCGCTCACCCTCAATGGTTGCTGAAGTGATCACCAAACGATGACTCGCTTTTTGCTTCAGAATCGCCACCAGCAGATCAATGTCCCAGCGCCTCTCGTGAAACTCATCCACCACGATCACATCGAAACTAGCGAGTCCATCTTCTGATAACCAACGCAGCGCGATACCGGGCGTCACAAAAACAACGTTAGTTTGCTCGTTGTATTCCGACTCAAGCTTAATCGCATAGCCCACTTTGCTACCCAACTTCTCGCCTGATCGCTGCGCGAGATATTTAGCCAATGATGTACACGCGATGCGTCTTGGCTCCACCACTAACACTCGCCCATGTTGAGAGGCCCAAAGTGGCAGGCGCGTTGATTTACCTGATCCGGTTTCCGCCTCTACGACAAGGTGAGAATTAGCGATTTGTTCGTGGAATACGTTTTGATAAGCATCGATGGGAAGTAATGACATAAAATGGCGAGTAGCGAAAAAGTGTGAGCAAAGTATAACGAATTATCGTGTTGAAATTCGATAAGTGTGGGACAGAGGTAAGAATATCATTTTGTTTGCTCAGATCGCGGAGAAACTATTTACAATTGAATAACTAAACCGTTATCATTTTTCAGTTACCCTTTCTCCCATATTAGGCATCTAATGAACAACGATAAACGCCCTCTATATATCCCTTATGCTGGTCCTGCTCTACTAAGTACACCTCTTCTAAACAAAGGCAGCGCATTCTCTGCTGAAGAGCGCAGTTCTTTCAACCTTGAAGGTTTGTTACCGGAAACAACCGAAACAATCCAAGAGCAAGTAGGACGTGCATACAAACAATATTGTAACTTCGAAAGTGATATGGATAAGCATATCTACCTTCGTAACATCCAAGACACTAATGAAACGCTTTTTTATCGTTTAGTTCAAAACCACATCTCTGAAATGATGCCTATCATTTATACGCCAACAGTTGGCGCAGCATGTGAGAACTTCTCAAATATTTACCGTCGTGGCCGTGGTCTGTTTATCTCATACCCGAACCGCGATCGTATCGATGACCTACTGAATAATGCGACAAACCACAACGTTAAAGTTATCGTGGTTACGGATGGTGAGCGTATTCTTGGTTTGGGAGACCAAGGCATCGGTGGTATGGGTATTCCAATTGGTAAGCTAGCACTTTATACAGCTTGTGGCGGTATCAGCCCAGCTTACATGCTACCAATCGTGCTCGATGTGGGTACTAACAACCCTCAACGTCTTGCTGACCCAATGTACATGGGCTGGCGTCATCCTCGTATTACGGGTGCTGACTACGATGCATTCGTTGAAGAGTTCATCCAAGCGGTTCAACGCCGTTGGCCTGATGCATTAGTTCAGTTCGAAGATTTCGCACAAAAGAACGCAATGCCACTGCTTGAGCGCTACAAAGATCGCATCTGTTGTTTCAACGATGATATCCAAGGCACAGCAGCCGTAACGGTTGGTTCTCTACTTGCAGCATGTAAAGCAGCAAACAGCAAACTTTCAGATCAACGCATCACCTTCTTAGGTGCGGGTTCTGCAGGTTGTGGTATTGCTGAAGCTATCATTGCCCAAATGGTGTCTGAAGGTATCAGCGATGCACAAGCTCGCTCTCAAGTTTACATGGTTGACCGTTGGGGTCTGCTACAAGAAGGCATGCAAAACCTGCTTGATTTCCAACAGCGTCTGGTTCAAACCAACGAAAACACCAAAGACTGGGAAAGCGATGGCACTGGTTTCTCTCTACTAGACGTAGTTCGCCACGCGAAACCAACCGTATTGGTTGGTGTGTCTGGTGCTCCAGGTCTATTCAGCAAAGAAGTCATCAAAGAGATGAACCTACACAGTGAACGCCCTATCGTGTTCCCACTGTCGAACCCAACAAGCCGTGTTGAAGCGACGCCAAACGACATTATTCGTTGGACTGATGGCCAAGCACTTGTTGCGACAGGTAGCCCATTTGAGCCAGTCGTTCACAACGGCACAACTTACCCAATCGCTCAGTGTAACAACAGCTACATCTTCCCAGGTATTGGCCTTGGTGTATTGGCTGTGAATGCTTCACGCATCACTGACGAAATGCTAATGGAATCAAGCCGTGCACTTGCTACGTGTTCTCCACTAGCAATCAATGGCACAGGTGCTCTACTTCCACCATTGGAAGAGATCCACACGGTATCTAAGAAAATTGCTCTTGCGGTAGGTAAAAAGGCGATTGAACAGGGCGTTGCTCTAGAGATCACTGAAGAAGCACTGCAACAAGCGATTGACCAGCACTTCTGGCAGCCAGTTTACCGTCGCTACAAGCGCACGGCATTCTAATAAAGCGTACTGCGCTTGGAATAAAGAGCGTTAACGACTCTTATATGAGCCTCTGCATTTGCAGGGGCTTTTTTCTTTAAACTGTCTTGTCTTTTTAACTGATTTTTCTCATTTTTATTTGGTATTATCGAGCACTCAAAAATTAATGCTCAGTGAAAGGACCATACCGAGAGTGAAATTTGATTCTCACATTATCCGTAGCTACATAAAAAAAGCTTACAAAAAACTGCAAGGTTTTCTGTTTGGCGCTTTCCTCGTGTTCTTAGTAGGCAGCGCTGCGGTTATTGCGATCGATTATTGGGTTTCATGGCAAGCGGAAGATCGCATCATCTACGATATAGATGAAGTGCCCGAGCTTGAGGTCGCCGTTGTGCTTGGCACGAGCAAATATTTGGGTCGAACACTCAACGACTATTATAAGCACCGAATCGAAGCCGCGATTGAGCTGTTCGATCGTGAAAAAGTGGACCAATTTCTACTGAGCGGCGATAACGCTCATCGCTCTTACAATGAGCCGTGGACGATGAAACGCGACTTACTGAAAGCGGGTGTACCCGATGAACGCATTAACCTCGATTACGCAGGCTTTAGAACCTTAGACTCGATTGTTCGCGCTAAAAAGATCTTCGACACCGACAACTTCCTGATCATTACTCAGAAATTCCACTGTGAAAGAGCACTATTTATCGCTAATTCTTACGATATTCATGCACAATGTTTAGCGGTTTCAGGCCCTACTAATCATTCAGGCACCTCTATCCGTTTGCGTGAAGTTTTTGCGCGTACCAAAGCCTTCTTAGATTTGTATATTATGGGGACAACGCCAAAGTTCCTTGGACCTAAAGAGCCCATTCAATCGAGTCCAAAACCGGAATCATTTCCGATTCCAAACCCTATGACTGACCCCTCTGTAAACCCTGTTGTAGATCCTACAACAAACCCTATTGCAGACCCAGCAGAGACAGATGTGTAGAAAACTACACATTTTGAATTTGTTGCCTCACATTTCCCCACTGTTACACAAAAACACACCAACACGCCTTTATTAACTTAAGTAACATTCTCCCAACAAAGTCTGACCCTACATCAAGCTATATACCTCGAAAATAATAAGCACGACTCAATGAAGTCGTGCACCAATAAAACGAGGATAACAAAAGGAGCGTCTTATGACGGCACTTGTTACTACACTGAAACACTGGTTGTTCACCCGCAACAGCATGATATTAATTGGTAATTTCACGCTATTCGCACTCTTGCTCAACACCCTTCCTTTCGAATCACAAGTCAATACTGGTTTGAGTATTCTCGTGTTCGTTGCGGTTCTATGGTTAACCGAAGCTATCCACGTCAGCATCACCGCTTTGCTCGTTCCCCTATTGGCTGTCTTGTTTGGTGTATTCAACACGCCCGCAGCGCTGGCTAACTTTTCAAACCCGATCATCTTCTTATTCATGGGTGGCTTTGCGTTGGCAGCCGCACTGAACAAGCAAGAACTAGACAAAGCAATTGCTGACAAAGTACTGCTGATAGCAAAAGGCAGAATGTCGGTCGCTGTGTTCATGTTGTTCGGTGTGAGTGCGGGTCTATCTATGTGGATCTCAAACACAGCCACTACAGCAATGATGCTTCCTCTTGTTCTTGGCATCATGAACAAGGTTGACCAAAGTGAAGACCGCAACACCTACGTGTTCGTGCTACTGGGTATCGCTTACTGTGCTTCAATTGGTGGTATCGCAACCTTGGTTGGTAGCCCTCCAAACGCAATTGCGGCGGCAGAAGTTGGCTTGAGCTTCACAGAATGGATGGCACTTGGCCTACCTATCTCAATGATCTTACTGCCAATCGCGATGATCATTCTTTACGTGATGACAAAACCTAAGCTTGACCACAAATTCGAGCTAGACCATGCCCCAGTTGAGTGGACAAACAGCAAGAAAATCACACTGTCTATCTTCCTTCTAACCGTAACGCTTTGGATATTCGGTAAACCAATCAACGCAATGATTGGCGGATTCTCTAAATTTGATAGCTTAGTCGCGATTGGCGCAATTGTACTGCTTGGCGCTTCTAGAGCGGTGGAATGGAAAGATGTTGAGAAGACAACGGACTGGGGTGTGCTTATCCTGTTCGGCGGCGGTATCTGCTTAAGTAACATTCTAAAAGCGACAGGAACCAGCGTATTCTTAGCACACTCACTAAGCGGATTTTTAGAAACAGCTGGCGTACTGCTTACGATTCTAGCCGTGGTAGCGTTCGTGGTATTCCTAACGGAATTTGCGAGTAACACAGCGAGTGCGGCATTGCTTGTCCCTGTATTCGCGACTATTGCTGAAGCGCTGGGTATGTCTCCGGTAATCTTGTCTGCTCTGATCGCTGTCGCTGCATCTTGTGCCTTCATGCTACCAGTAGCGACACCTCCTAACGCAATCGTGTTTGGCTCGGGTCACATCAAGCAGAAAGAGATGATGCGAATCGGTATGGTGTTGAACCTAGCTTGTATCCTAGTTCTGACTCTGTTCGCTTGGATCTTCTGGTAAACACTAACGTTCTATAAGCGCATGCTTACAGGAATGCTCCCCTAAACTGGTTGAACTTCCCCCGGTTCAACCAAGACAAAAATGCCCGTTCAGCGTAAGCAAGCACTGAACGGGCATATAAAAACAAGAAACGCTTTCCCTTTTGGTGGCCCCGCGCCACCTTTTTTGTTTTGGCTTTTGGGAGAAGAACCATAAAAACGCCACACGTCACATATGCACGTGTGGCTTATAAACTCATCAAAACAATTTTCAGATTAGTGACTCAAGATCACCTGGTTTCGACCTGAATGCTTTGCTTGATATAAAGCTTCATCAGCGCGAGCAATCGTCTCTGTCACCCTCTCTTGCTTCATTTCAGCAACACCAATGCTGCAGGTCAGTGGGTCACCATGAACCCAAAGATGTTGGCTAACTAAGAGGAGAATTTTCTCAGCTTTTCTTTGCGCTTCGCCAAGATCAGTCTCAGGGCAAAAAACAATAAACTCTTCACCACCCCATCTTACCAATTTATCTGTCGGGCTGATTGCACTACCGACCACCATACTAAATTCTCTTAGAATATGGTCACCCATTTGATGGCCGTATTTGTCGTTCACACTCTTGAAGTAATCAATATCAAGATAGAGCATGCTTAACTTACCGTGCCCTTGTTTGACATGTTGTGACTGCATCTTCAGCCAGTCTCGAATCGCATGCCTGTTAAGGATTCCGGTCAATTCATCACGATGCGCCATTTCCGAGAACTCAAAGTTTTGCTCTCTTAATGCTCGGTTAACGTTCTTAAGATGATGATGTCTTTTCTCGGCAATCACCATACGTTTGCGCGAGTTGTGTAACTCTGAAATTAAGAATACGGTGCCAGTACCAACCCAAACAAACAGCAAGATTAAGAACAAGCTCTCGGCGGTGATGTAAGAGCCCTCAAATTCGATACTACGAATAACAATGCGATGATGCCCAAGTTTTGCGCCTGATGCCGTCGCGAACTCCACCATATTTACGTTGGAATACTCGGGAGCAGAGTGCTCTAGCGCGATGTCATTATCTGCAAGCCACCATGTCATCACTTGCAGGTTTTCGATCGGAATCTCAATCACACCACCATCCACGCCAGGAGAAAACTCCATTCCGTTGTACTTATGCGTGTACTCGTCATCAGGAACCGAATAAGCAGGATTGTAATTACGCAGGTAAGTTCGCAAACGACCGCTAGAATCGGCCTCCGCATGGTAATCAATATTGACTCTAAAGGTGTGGTACTGCGAAAGGTCAAGGCCAGTGGTAATGTCTGGGTTGATACGAATCGATAGGCCGCAATAAGGCCACGGATACTCCGACTCTTTAAGTTCACAGTCGAGAATATATTGCCCATTTTCGTAGGATAATTGGGATGTACTGACGCCCCTATCAACTCGATCGCTGGTCGCGATAAATTCATATTTATCAGGGGTTATTGCTGTTATCACACGATTTCCGCTCACACGGTAATACTGCACAATGGCAAGCGTTGCGATAACGAGAAAGATAACAATCTTATGGATCCACTTCACGTCTAAGCTTCCGGCTTAAGATCCCTATAGTTGGGATTTCACGATAAAAAACAAATCAGGTAAATTAGTGATCTTAATACCAATAAATCACTAAAAAACGTTATATCACGCCCGAACAAAATGTCATACTATATTTTTATGCATGTATTTGCCGTTAATTATTCACGGCGAGAATCAAGTAATATTGCGTATAAAAACAGGCTCTATTTGTTATACTCATCGGATAATCATCGTTAACCGTACTGCCTGCTCACAGCGCAATCGAGTCGACGAAATAATAATCAAAATACAACGAGTAATGTCATGTCTTTATTAGCAAAAGGAACACTCAGAAAGATGAGTGCTTCCCTTGATGGCGCGGTTACCTACCGTTTGCCTGTAGGCGAAGAGTTTGTAGAGCTAAACCCTCTGATTGGTAAAACCATCAACCTCACTCACACCGGCAATATTTTTTGCTGCTCATGTGGTAAGAAAACTAAGAAGAGCTACTCTCAAGGCCACTGTTTTGTGTGCATGAAAAAGCTAGCAAGCTGCGACATGTGCATCATGAAGCCAGAGACTTGTCACTACGATGAAGGCACGTGTCGCGAGCCTCAATGGGGTGAAGAGAACTGCATGGTTGATCACTTCGTTTACCTATCGAACACATCAAGCCTAAAAGTAGGTATCACTCGTCACACTCAAATCCCTACCCGTTGGATTGACCAAGGCGCGACTCAAGGTTTGCCTATCTTGAAGGTAAAAACACGTCAGATTTCTGGCCTGATCGAAGTTGAGTTAGCAAAGCACATTGCTGACAAAACCAACTGGCGCACGCTGCTTAAAGGCGACGGCGACGATATGGAATTGGTAGAAAAAGCCAAAGAACTGTTGCCATTGGTTGAGGATAAAATCCAAGAGATCAGAGCAAAGTTTGGTGACGATGCAATCGAGATTCTGAGCGAAAACATCACTTCACTGAGCTACCCGGTTGAGCAGCACCCAGTGAAGATTGTATCGCACAACTTTGATAAGAATCCTGAAGTGACAGGCGTACTTCAAGGCATTAAAGGCCAATACCTTATCCTAGATACAGGTGTGATTAACATCCGTAAATTTGGTTCTTACGAAGTGGAAGTGTCTGCATAACTTGTAGAACTTAAACGTTTCTTATAGTTAGAAGCGCTTAGTGAATAGCCAAAAAATAAAATGCCCTCAAGTGATGACTTGAGGGCATTTTTCGTTGTCGCTCCTATTCGCTTTCGATGACGATTTTAGGCGTTAGAGCGCAACCACATCTCCGTCTACACAATTCTTGCCGTTGGCTTTCGCGCGATAGAGAGATTGATCGGTTAAATTCACGAGTGCATCAATCGTGACACCGTCTTCACAGGCTTGGCTATGACTGATTCCGATACTGACACTCGAATTAAATCGTAACTGTTCATCAATCTTAAATTCGGTTTGATTAAACTGCTCTCGGATCTGATCAGACACTTGACGCGAAATCTGAGGCGACGCATTAGGGATAAATACAATGAACTCTTCACCGCCCCATCGACCTGCGACACCGCCCACAGCCTCAACATTACGCTTAGTAATATCAGCCAATGCGCAAATTACCTCGTCACCCACCATGTGCCCGTAGGTATCATTGATCGATTTGAAGTCATCGATATCAAGCAGCATACACACTAAGTGAGTCTCAGAGACAAGGTGCTCTCTCAGCCACTCATAAATCGCCCTACGGTTAAGCAAATCCGTCATTTCATCGTAATTCGCTTGGTGTACCAACTGCTTTTCCAGCATCACCTTTTGAGTCACATCTTCGAGCACAACCTGAACGGCTGGCTGACCTTTCCAAGTAATCGCATTGTCGTAAATATTGAAGAACCGATGAACGCCGTCAAAGCCAATGTTTTCAACCACGGTACTAGTACCTGACAACTCCCCTGATACGATCGCGTGATAGTGCTTGCTGATGCCATCGGCATTCTGTTTTGGTACCAGTTCAAGGATAGAGTCCAGCTCTAATACTTGCTCGATGGAAGCCGCGCCTTGCATGTTGACCCAAGATTGATTAACCATCAGCGGCTTGAAATCTCGGTGAACCAAGATGCCCTGCCCAGATTGCATGATCATGTCGTGATACATCTTATCTTGCTCACGCACCGCATTTTGCAGCTGAATCGCAGGGGAAAGATCGATCACTGTGACTTGCAGTGCAGGTCTTCCCTGCCACTCCGTCACATGGTCGATAGAAAACACGGTGAACTCTCTGCCATTGCGATCAACATTGGTATAGGTGTGAACCTGAGGGTCGCGTTGACCACTGACCGTTTCAAGGTAATTTTGATAAGCTAAAACATGGTAATCTTCTGAGATTAAATCTAGAAAGCTATCGATATTAGAAAGTAGTTCTTCGGGCGATTGGTATCCATAGATGCGAGCATAGTTAGCGTCAACACTCACTACATTCATATCTTGAATAGTTATTACACCGTACGTGGATTCGAAATTTATTGAAGACATTGCCAACTCCGCACTCTAGCTACACTTCATAAACTGGAGCATAACAACACATCCTGCCAACGCTTCCACAGAATCTATCACGCGCTAGGGACATTAATATGCCATCTAGTATATCGTACTGTTGCGAGCTTCTCTACAATTCAATCGCTAACACGAGTTAGTAAAAGTAGACAAGCATCTCAATCCCATTATTCGCGTCAAAAAACAGAAATAGATAACCTATACCAATGTAACCATTATCTTTTTCTATTTTTGGGTTAAATCTGATGAAATAACCCGTGCACTACTCGTTCCAATCAGAGAAATAAGAGACTAAAAAGTCGATAGCCAACCGTGCTCTCTGTGGAAGAAAGCGACGGTTCTGATAAACAATCCAACTGCTTGTGCCCGATCCCCAATACTCTTCTAACACAGGAACGAGTTTTCCATTGCTAAGGCCACCATTGAAGCTGCTTTTAGGAAGATAAACGATACCAAGCCCCTCTTCGCAAGCTTTCAGTACCGCGCTTGAATTGTTACTGCGCCAGCGTCCATGTACTCGCACTGCATTTAACGGTTTGCCCTCTTTCTCAAATAGCCACTGATCACTGTTGGCGATAATGCAGCTGTGCATTTTTAACTGCTCTGGATGAGTGGGCGTACCAAATTGTTCTATATAGTATTTACTGGCTGCCGCCGCCATCGGGCGATCGACGAGCTTTCTTGCCACCAATCCTGAATCGTCCAATCGGCCATAACGAATCGCGAAATCGATGCCATCTTCGATGAAGTTAACCATCTTGGTATTGAAATTCATTTCTATGGTGAGCTCAGGATGCTCTTTAGCAAACTCCATCAGCGCCGCCGCGACATGATTTTCTGCAAACGCGCCTGCCGCACTCACACGCAAAGTACCGCTAAGCTGAGTCTGCTGAGAAGTCACTTGCTCGTTCGCTTGCTGAAGCCCAATGACCAAATCTCTACACTGTTGGTAATAAGTGTGGCCAGATTCAGTCAGGCTAACCATCCGTGTTGAACGCGCAAGCAGAGCCACTCCCACTCTCTCTTCCAACCTTGAAACCTGCCGACTCACATGGCTGGTACTGCAACCTAGCTGTTTAGCGGCCGCTGAAAAGCCGTGACACTCAGCGACCGCAACAAATTCATTAATCCCTTCAAAGCTATCCATACATAATCTACTCGCATTTTATCTTTGCTATATAGCAACAATGTTTTACCTGTTTAGCATATTATCACCTAATCGGTTTGGAACTAGTATTAGATACAACAAGACGGCGATAGCTAAGTAACAACACGATACCTAGCACTAAGCGTTAGCACCTAACGAACAACATCAGTGCTTAACGAAAAGCGTCAGCACCTAAATAGAAAAACAGCAGCTCAAAGGGACGAATCATGAAAAAAATACTAATACCTGTAACTAACCACGCAACACTAGGCGATACAGACCAAGCTAACGGTACTTACGCGCCTGAACTGACTCATGCACTGAAAGAGATCATTGCTGCGGGTTTTGAGTACGACATCGCGTCTATCAAGGGTGGTAAAGGCCCATTGTACGGAACCGATATTGAAGGGGATTCAGTAAACGCCGAGATCTTGGCTAATGATGACTTCCAGAACCGCATTAATAACACGATTCCTGTAAGCCAAATTAATGCAGAAAGCTACGACGCTATCTTCTACCCAGGTGGATTCGGTTTGCTTTCTGACTTAGCAACCGACGAGCAATTCGCAGCTATTGCGGCTAAACACTATGAAGATGGCGGTGTGATCGCATCTGTATGTCACGGCCCAGCAGCACTGCTTCCGATTGTTTTAAGCAACGGCGAGAAGCTATTGAGCTCTAAATCGGTGACTGGTTTTACACGTGAAGAAGAGATCGACTTTGGCACCATCAACGACATTCCGTTCCTACTGGAAGAGTCTCTTGCTCGCAGCGCAGCGCGTTTCAACAAGGTTCAACCTTGGCAAGAGCTTGTGATTGTTGATGAGCGAGTGATTACAGGCCAGAACCCGACTAGCGCACACGCAGTGGGTGTAGCTATTGTTGAGCAGCTGTCTTGATTAAAAGCGGTCTTAATCGAATCACTGGCGTTACGTAAATAAGTAATAAGCGCTGTGAAACGAAAAAGAGCATACTTCCTACTCAATGTTCATGAGAGAAGTATGCTCTTTTCTAATTCTTTAGCTATTAAGTGCTAGTGACTGCTTGCTAATGGCTTCGCAAGATCCCTTCAAGCACATTGAACAACAAGTCGATCTCTTCAATCGAGTTGTAATGCATACAACCAATACGCACCACGCCCTGCTCTTCAATACCCAACTGTTTCACCAAACCTAATGCGTAGAAATGTCCGTTCCACACACAGATATTATGTTCACCCAGCTTCTTGGCGATGAACTCTGGAGAATGGTTTTCAAAGGTAACCGCAAAGGTTGGCGTTCTTAGGTTCGAATCAAACTCCGTTTTACCATAAAGTTTCGCTCCTTCCAGCTCGCCCAAGCGTTTTAGGAAGTACTCACTCAGCTGGCTTTCATGCTTGTTATAAAGCGCGTAGCTTTGCTCTAAACGAGAACGCAATGAGTCGGTTGGCTCACCAAACTGCGCCAAGTAATCTACTGCTGCAATCACACCTGCAAGTCCTTCGAAACTTTGTGTTCCGGTTTCAAAACGACCTGGACCAATATTAGTGGCAGGCTCTACCTTGTATGGCTTTAACGTATGCAGCCATTGAGGTGCAATGTAAGCAATACCCACATGCGGGCCGAAGAACTTATAAGCCGAGCACGCTAAGAAATCGCAATTCAGCTGCTGAACATCGATCAAGTGGTGCGGTGCGTAATGAACCGCATCAACATAAACCTGCGCACCATGCTGATGTGCAAGCTCAATAACTTTTGCCATGTCGACAATCGAGCCTGTGGTGTTCGAAGCAAATGTCACCGCAACAAGTTTGGTTTTCTCGTTCAGCAAAGACTCAAAGTGCGCCATGTCTAGGCTGCAATCTGATTCATCGACACGAACTTGGCGAACGATCGCGCCTTTGTCATCTGCCGCTTGCTGCCAGCTCGATACATTCGAATAATGATCTAACGCCGTGACGATAACTTCATCGCCCTCTTTCCAATCTCGGCTGATCGCTCGGCTCAGTTGGAAGGTCAGCGATGTCATGTTAGCGCCGAACACAACGTTGCCAGAAGACTCCGCATTAAGCAGTGCTTGCGCCGCTTCTCGCGCTTGCTGCATTAAGCTTGTGGTCTTTTGGCTAGAAAAATAGTGCCCGCCTAGGTTTGAATTGAAATGCCCTAGGTATTCGGTCATTGATGCTAAAACATTCTCAGGCACCTGAGAGCCACCCGGCCCATCAAAAAAGGTCACCGGCTTACCGTTATGGTATTGGCCTAGCGCGCTAAACTGCTGGCGTACATCATTAAGAGTGAAGGACATTGCGCGCATCCTTAGCCGTTAGAACAAACACATCCATGTAGCCCATCTCGCCGTGGTCTATGGTACGAATCGGTTGTGCATTGTGCCAGAGCTTACTATCAGCAAGCATTGCCACTTCACCATCGCCTAACACTTTTCTAAAGAATGGTGCTTCGTGGCTATCTTGATACAGCATCACTTCACCACCAACGATGTTGTGGCGAGTAACACCAATGATCGCGATGTGGTCAAAACCATCTTGGTGAACACCTTCCGGTGCAACCTGAGTTTCTTCAAAAATTGCAGCGATACGGATCTGATGGATTTCGATTTCTTGTCCGTCTTCAAGCCCGTTGGTTTCAATAAACAGTTCACACATCTCTTGCATGCCTTCGCTGCTTAGGATTTGTGCTTCAATCGGCTCGAACTGGCGAACAACGTCACCTTGAAAGTGATTAATGTCTTCAGACTGAACAAAGTTATGTTTGTCTAGCTCAACGACTTGTCCATTACTGAATTCAACCACTGAGTACCTTCTCAATCGAAACTGACCATCCGCATGCTCTGTGCTTGGAAGCTTAGAGAATGACGGTGACAACTCCTCAACTGCGTGGTTACTGAGGTGGGTAATATGTAGGGTATTTTCGTGAGCATGTAACATCATCGACTCCTTAATGATTGTTAATTAACTTTCGATATTTAACGTTTTATTTACATAAAGGATACTTGAAGATATTGCCAAATCAACACTAAACAATCATTTATCCCGTCAAATTTAATAATTCAGACGCTAAACCCAATCGAGAAATAAAAAGCAGTGTATAACACCAGAATAAAAGATGACCAACTCTTAAAACTAGCACACTCCACTAGCTAGTTATAAATCCCTGAAAATTTAAATTTAACGATATTATTAACTAGCAGGCCAGGTTTCATATTGTATAAGCCCCTACCCTTTAATACGCCAGCCTTCTTGCCTGAGTTCAGGCATCACACTCGCCATCATTCATTTCTATGATTTTACACAACGAAATACGACCTACCTATCAATTGCCAAGCTATTGATTATTTACACAACAAACTGAAATTGGTTAATTTATGAGTACGCCAGAATCCACACGCCTTTGCTTGCGCGTCTGGAACAGGTCGAGTTCGGGGGGAACTCGGCCGCCCTCAAATAGAGTGCTTTCTAATAAAACCTACAATTATAAATGATGCGTTTATTTGGAATATGATGGTCTGCCTTTATGTCCTAACTTAGAATTCGTTAAAAATAGGCGACTATAAAGATTGGGAATGTTCTACACAAAACAGATGAGAGGGTAAGCAAGCTTGAAAGGTTGGTTGCTAAAAGAGCCACCTTTGGTGACATTTACACCAAAAGTCAAAACGAAAATAAGTTAACTAGACTTAAAACGATTCACTTAGAAAATAGGGAATTTAGCTAACACTCAATTTCACTGGACTGATTTTTAAAACCGTTCTTCGAGCGCTTCTGCTGGTACATTCGCTGGTCAGCTAAGCTCAAACACTCAGAAAAATTGACACATTCAAAACTAGATGCGCTTCCAAAACTGAGGCCAGACTGAGGCCAATCAGCACTGCGAATTTGCTCTTCCACCTGAGTCACTCTAAGCTCAATCTGAGAATAGAGAGCCTCAACTTGTTTCTCTTTATCCACTTTCAACAACCAGATAAATTCGTCGCCACCAGCTCGATAAACCATTCCAAGGTCTGTAAATTTTTCTCGCATCATGCGGCTGGTGTATTCTAAAAAGCGATCCCCTTCATCATGACCATAAGTATCATTAATCGATTTAAGGCCATCACAATCGATGAAGACGATACAATAGGAATGATGTACTAATTGTTTACTCGCATCATTAAAATCCAGCCGGTTTCCAAGCCCCGTTAAACTATCCACCCTCGACTGGATATAGGTTTTCTGATGTTGATGTTGTTGAATCCGCAACCATTCAGTCAGTGACAATAAAATGCAGGTACAATCTATTGCTAATGCAACAACAACGATGACTTCTGTCGATCTCTGAGTCGGCAATGGTGCAAAATGCGCAAAAATGTAATATACCAAAGCCGTGCCATAACAAAGACCACCGATCAAATAATATTTAGCGACAAAGTTTCGTTGATAAACCATCAATACGCCAGTCACTATCATTGTCGGCACCCAGATTGCCGCAATTAAATGGGACATAACAAAAGTCAACGAAAACGGGGCAAAGACATTAATAAACCCGATAATGACACACAGCCAACTAAAGGCCTGAAAGGTAAGATTAATACGAATAAAATGCTGCGGAAATCCAAACAATAATCTTGTGTAATAGCAAGAAAAAGCAACCGCAAACGGAAACAATACCATTCCAAAATAAACTGGGTTCCAGCTTTGGCTTGATAATAAGTACCCCCAAGCGCCTGAAGCGGCGAACCATCCCAGGCCATGTAGCCCAACATAACCAGCACAAGCCAGTGTGACTGGATGTTTAGTTTGAAAGTAACAAAAAAGAGCGAAAACTCCCAACGTTAGCATGACAGTAATAGAAGCTAATGTGAGCGTATTGTTGCGGAAAACGTGAATATAAAATGGATATTCAGGTTGAAGAGTGAAGTTAACTGCCTTTGGAAATTTCTTTGCTTCCAAGTAGAGCCAAAGTGTTCCAGATTCCTCCGCATTCAATATTAACGGGAAGCTTTGCCTATGCAGATGCAAGATACTCTTGTTACTTAATTGGCCAAAATCAAGTATTCGCCTTACTTGACCATTTGTTGATTGCCAGTACCCCCAACCTTGATCCAAATAGTTTGCACGGAGTGTAACTATTTGTTGTGACGACTTGATATCGGAGTTGGCCAAATCAACTCTCAACCCAAACGCCCCTTCACCACCAAATATCGTTTCAATCCTTGGAGAGGATTCAATGTGTTTTTTTAATATGGGAAAATCGACTGGATCAGATAACAAAGACATTTCATACCATCTTACAGCTTCATTAGCTAACACAGATTGTTCCCCGCTGACCTGCAGCGGAGAAGCAAAAACCGAATTCAGGCACACAATAAACACATTGATAAAAAGGATTAGAATCTGCATAGAGTTCAAATGATTCCGCGCAATATATAAATATCAATAATAACACATACAAAAAAATAACAACTAAGAAGCACTCAACAGTTCAAGTATTAACCAACATTACACCTGTTTGTAATCATGCCGTTCATACTAAAAGTGCGTCTTGTGGTCGCTTATCTGCACGCTAATTTTGATGAATTCTTGCAGCGTCTTTTAACGCAAACTTTTTAAAATAAAACATAGGATTCAGGTTCTCTTGTTTTTCTACTCATCAATGTATACGCAAAAAAGTAAATACTGCTATAGAAACACCATGATCAAGAAGGCCCTAAAAGTGAGCAATATGCATAGCTGTTTGCAAGAGCACTTTCCTTGACTTATCGCTATTGATCTAAGACACAGGATTACAAGACCATCATTTAGTTCGGTTATGTTCTAACGTATAACGATTAATTACACTTCTGCCCTTGTTTAACCTTTTATTGCCTCCATATTTTCCATACAATCCTAAGCGATTATAAATTAAAACAAATTCAATTTCGGAGTCCTCATGAGCGACGTAAAGCACTGTAATTTATTGATTCTTGGTTCTGGCCCTGCTGGCTATACAGCTGCAGTTTACGCTGCTCGTGCAAACCTAAACCCAGTACTTGTTACGGGTATGCAGCAAGGTGGTCAGCTTACAACCACAACTGAAGTGGAAAACTGGCCGGGTGACGCTGAAGGTTTAACGGGTCCAGCTCTAATGGATCGCATGAAAGAGCACGCAGAGCGCTTTGAAACAGAGATCCTGTTCGACCACATTAACGAAGTCGACCTATCTAACCGCCCTTTCCGTCTTAAAGGCGATTCAGGCGAGTACACTTGTGATGCGTTGATCATCTCAACAGGCGCATCAGCTAAGTACCTAGGTTTAGAGTCTGAAGAAGCATTCAAAGGCCGCGGCGTTTCTGCTTGTGCAACGTGTGATGGTTTCTTCTACCGCAACCAGAAAGTTGCAGTTGTGGGTGGTGGCAACACGGCTGTTGAAGAAGCACTTTACCTATCTAACATCGCGTCTGAAGTTCACCTTGTTCACCGCCGTGACACGTTCCGCGCTGAAAAGATTCTTGTTAAGCGTTTAATGGACAAAGTAGAGAGCGGCAACATTGTTCTTCACACTGATCGAACGCTATACGAAGTTCTAGGCGACGATATGGGCGTAACTGGCGTTCGCATTAAAGATACTCAGTCTGACAAAACGGAAGACATCGAAGTAATGGGCGCATTCATTGCTATCGGTCACCAACCAAACACTGAAATCTTCAAAGGCCAAGTCGACATGAAAGATGATTACATCATTGTTCAGTCTGGTCTTGAAGGTAACGCAACACAAACCAGCATCCCAGGCGTGTTCGCTGCAGGTGATGTAATGGACCACAACTACCGCCAAGCAATCACTTCTGCTGGTACAGGTTGTATGGCTGCACTGGATGCTGAACGCTTCCTAGATGGCCTTAACGATAAGTAAATCTGAGATTGCAGATTTGATTATCGGTGCTCTCGCCTCAGTAGATGCAGGGCGTCATCACATTTTGTTGTAAATCCCTAGAGCCCAGTGGTATATCCACTGGGCTTTCTTTTGTATACTAGCCGCCCTCAACAAATAATAATTATCATTAAGCCTTCATAATGGATAAGAAAAAACAACGCAGCTTGAACAAGTGGCTTAAGCAACAGAGTAAGTTAGCGAAACGCTGGCTTATGATTGCAATTAGCCTTGGCGTACTTTCAAGCGTGTTTTTAATTGCTCAAGCAGCTCTTCTCGCCTCTATTCTTCACCAGCTGATCATCGAGAATGTCGATAAGTCTGAACTGGTTGGTCATTTTGCTGGGTTGGCACTTTCGGTCGTTGGCCGTGCGGGCTGTACATGGGGTCGTGAAATCGCAGGTTATCGCTGCGGTGAACAGATCCGTGTTTACATTAGGCAGCTCATTCTCGATAAGTTACGCGAACTTGGCCCTGCTTACATCAAAGGTAAGCCTGCAGGTACGTGGGCAACGTTGTTGCTAGAACAAGTTGAAGACATGCAAGACTTCTTCTCTCGTTACTTACCTCAGATGTCTTTGTCGGTAATGATTCCATTCATTATTTTGGTTGTGGTGTTCCCAGTAAACTGGGCAGCAGGACTGATCTTCTTGATTACTGCTCCACTGGTGCCGATGTTCATGGCACTTGTGGGTATGAAAGCAGCCGATGCAAACCGTAAAAACTTCAAAGCACTGCAACGTCTTTCTGGTCACTTTTACGACCGTTTGCAGTCAATGACAACCATCCGTCTATTTGACCGCACAAACGCTGAAACAGAAGTATTGAAAGGTGCATCTGAGGTGTTCAGAACGCGCACCATGGATGTGTTGAAGATCGCTTTCTTGTCGTCTGCAGTACTTGAGTTCTTCACGTCTATCTCGATTGCGATGACGGCGGTTTACTTTGGTTTCACTTACATCGGCGAGCTTAACTTCGGCCACTACGGCGTTGGCATTACGCTATTCGCAGGTTTGTTTATCCTTATCTTGGCGCCAGAGTTTTACCAACCTCTGCGTGATTTAGGTACTTTCTACCATGCGAAACAACAAGCGGTTGGCGCAGCGGAAAGTATTGTCGAGTTCCTAGAAACAGACATCACTAAAGTTAAATCAGGCGACACTCAGTTAGACCCGGCTCAAGGCATCAATATTGAAGCTCAAGATCTGAAAGTATTGAGCCCTGAAGGTGTTCAACTGGTTGGTCCTATCTCGTTCGCGCTTAACACTCGCCAATCGACTGCGTTAGTTGGCCCAAGTGGTGCAGGTAAAACAAGTTTGATCAACGCTATTCTTGGTTTCATGCCTTATGAAGGAAGCTTGAAAATCAATGGCATTGAACTGCGTGACCTAGACTTGGCCTCTTGGCGTAAAACCATTAGCTGGGTTGGTCAAAACCCGTTACTACTGCACGGCACAATTCATGACAACGTCACTCTAGGTAAGCACGATATCACTGACCAAGTTGTCGAGAATGCACTTGAGCAGTCTTTTGCTAACGAATTCGTAAATGAGCACGGCTTGGATTACATGATTTCTGATCGTTCTGGCGGCTTATCTGTTGGTCAATCTCAGCGTTTGGCTCTGGCTCGCGCAATGATTCAAGACGGTCAGTTCTGGTTGCTCGATGAACCCACTGCCAGCCTAGATACTCGTAGCGAACAGTTGGTAATGAAAGGCATCAATAGCAACATCGAAAGCCGCACTGCCTTACTTGTGACGCACCAACTTGCCCCGCTTCAATCGGTCGATAACATTCTGGTTATGCGCGATGGTGGTCTTGTTGAACAAGGTCATTACTCTCAGCTTTCGACTGCGGGTGGTTTATTCGAAGAGATGCTTAACGCGAACTTAGCTCAACAAGATAATAAGGGTAATTTAGATGCGTGATTTACTGCCTTACCTGAAACTCTATAAAAAGCATTGGTTTGGCCTATCGCTAGGCATGCTATTGGCTTTTGCTACTCTATCGGCTTCTATTGGCTTGTTAACGCTATCAGGCTGGTTTATTTCAGCTTCTGCGGTTGCTGGCCTTACGATTGCACGTGAAACCTTCAACTACATGCTACCAGGTGGTGGTGTACGTGGTTTAGCAATGAGCCGAACAGCGGGTCGTTGGGGTGAGCGTGTTGTGAGCCACAATGCGACATTCAAACTACTGACTGATCTGCGTATCTTCTTCTTTAAGAAGCTGGCTCCGCTGATCCCAGGTCGTATTTCAAACCTTCGTGATGCTGACCTACTGAACCGTTTGGTTGCTGATGTCGATGCAATGGACCACGTTTACTTGCGCTTAGTAAGCCCAGTGACGGTGGGTGTATTTGGGATCTTCTTCCTGACTCTGTTCTTGATGTGGTTTGATAGCTCACTAGGTTTAATCCTAGGTTCTATCCTTCTTATCATGCTGTTGGTTTGGCCAATCTTGTTCTACAAGCTTGGTAAACGTAATGGTGGTGAGCTAACACAAAACAAAGCGGATCTTCGTGTAACGACGCTTGATTGGATTGAAGGCTACAGCGAGCTAACTCTGTTCGGTGCTGAAGAGCGTTACCGCAATGCAATTCTAGAAACGCAACGCAAGCTGATGGCGAATCAGTTTGTGAACGCTAACCTAACCGGTATGGCTTCAGCAGCGCTAATGCTGTTCAACGGTTTGACGCTGGTTCTTATGCTTTGGCTTGCGGCTGACGGCGTGGGTGGTAATGCACCAGACCCGTTCATCGCGCTAATGGCATTCGCAACCATGGCAAGCTTCGAGCTATTAATGCCAATTGCAGGTGCATTCCAGCATTTAGGTCAAACTTTGTCTTCAGCTCGTCGCTTGAACGAAGTTATTCTGTCTGAGCCTGAAGTTCAGTTTGCTGAAGAGAAGCTCGACATCAACAAGCCACTGGATATTACGTTCTCAAACGTGACGTTCAACTACCCTGACTCTGAGCGCAGTGTTCTGAACGCTGTCGACCTAACCATCCCCGCTACCAACAAGGTTGCGATTGTGGGTCAAACGGGGTCTGGTAAATCAACACTGATTCAGCTTTTGACTCGCTACTGGGATCCTAAGAAGGGTTACATCTCAATCGCGGGCATTGAACTGACTCAGTGGAATGAATCACAGCTTCGTGAATCAATCAGTGTGGTAAGCCAACGTGTCGACATTCTAAATGGTACTTTGCGTGACAACTTGTTGATTGCAAGACCAGAAGCGACCGATGATCACTTAGCGAATATCCTTAAAGATGTTGGCCTAGAAAAACTGCTTGAGAATAATGCACTTGATAGCTGGTTAGGTGACGGTGGTCGTCAACTGTCTGGTGGTGAGAAGCGCCGTATTGGCATCGCACGTGCGATTCTTCATGATGCCCCTATCCTGCTTCTCGATGAGCCAACAGAAGGCTTAGATAAGCAAACAGAGCAAAGCATCATGACGCTGTTCGAGAAACACTTCGAAGGCAAGACGGTTATCTTCATCACGCACCGTTTGATTGGTCTGGAATCGATGGATTCTATCGTTCTGATTGAACAAGGCGAGATTGTTGAAAACGGCTCTCATGAGAAACTGTTAAACGAAGCAGGACGTTATTTCCAACTGCGTCAGGCAATCTAGCGCCTTCATCAGTTATAAAGATAACCGTTCAAAGCCCGAGTTTATGCTCGGGCTTTTTTGTGTCTTTAATTATTCTGAGCTACACCCTTCTTCAATCAAGTTTAACCCGTCACTTCCACTTCCAATAGGTGGCTGACCTTGATGTAAAAAAGAAAATAGCTTAACAACGACAAGCTAGAGCCCCTGCGATGGTGAAATTTATGGAGCACTGCTTTCCTACTAGCGCGGCCCTCAAAACTAAGTTCCCAGGTTATCCAAACAACTAATTAGGGTTCATAACTCTAACTAGAACGCACAAAAAAGCCGAATGTGATAATCACATTCGGCTTTTTGATAACGTTATCGCGAATTATTCGCTAGTCGTTTTAGCTATCAAGTTATCGCTATTCGCTCAGAACTTAGTGCTTAAAGCTTGAAGCGGCTAATTTCGCTTTCTAGCTCGTGAGACAGTTCAGATAACTGAGCAGCTTGTTCCGCAGCTTGGTGCGCTTCGTCTGCTAGCTCATTAGATACGTCACGGATTCCTTCAGTGTTACGAGTGATCTCAGACGTTACTGATGCTTGCTCTTCTGCAGCGGAAGCAATTTGTGTCGCCATGTCGCTAATGCGTTCAACAGCAGCATGGATTTGCGTTAGGCTTGCAGCCGCTGAGTTCGCGTCATCAACACTGGTTTCAGCAAGTGTACGGCTATCGTTCATGATGTTAACCGCTTTGCCTGTTGTACCTTGCAGCAACTCAATCGTTTGTTGAATTTCTTGCGTTGAACCGTGTGTACGTTGGCTCAGAACTCGAACTTCATCCGCTACTACTGCGAAACCACGACCTTGCTCACCGGCACGTGCTGCTTCAATAGCGGCGTTAAGTGCAAGTAGGTTCGTTTGTTCTGCAATACCTTGAATGTTAGACAAGATAGCGTTGATGCTGTTGCCGTGCTCTTCAAGCTCGAGAATCACGTTAGTTGCGATTTGAACTTCTTGAGCAAGGTTTTGGATAGAGCTTTGAGTCTGTGTTACTTGACCAGTACCGTGCTCACACGCGCCAACCGCTTCAGATGAGTTCTGTGCAGTGTGGTCTGCGTTACCTGCGATCTCTTGTGTTGCTGCAGCCATTTCGTTAACGGCTGTTGCTACCATGTTGATCTCGTCTTGTTGCATTTGGATACGAGCACTACGTTCTTCAGCTTGAGAAGCCGTTTGACGTGCTTGGTTGCCTAGCGCAGCAGATACTTCGCTTAGCTTGATCACCATGGTGTGCATGTTACCCACAAAGCGGTTGAAGTTTGCTGCAAGCTGACCAATTTCGTCGTCGCTCTTAGGCTCAAGGCGTTGAGTAAGATCGCCCTCACCTGAAGCAATTTCTTCAAGTGCTGCTGAAACGCGGTTTAGGTCGCGGAATAGGAAGCTTACTAACCAAGACACGAGTACGATTACGATGAGCGTAATAACGACAGCAGTGATGATCAGCTGAGTAAGTAGCGTTGAGTGGTTCGCTTCTTCTGTTGCTTTGTCCATCTGAACCGCGAAGATCCAGTTAGTGTTAGGCACCTTCGTGAAGTAAAGCAGCTTGTCTGCGCCGCGCTCTTTGATGATCTCGATGCTACCCGTACGCACTGCGTTTTCGATGATAGGCATAGAGATATCGTTTGAAAGCTGGCTTACCGGCTTCAAGCTTAGTGCTGAATCTGGGTGTGCTAGGAATGTGCCGTCAGAGGCATCAATTAGCATTGCGTAAGCGTTGTCACCAACATCAAGGCTGATTACATCGTTAACCAACTGGTCGATCAGTACGTCTGCACCAACAACACCAACAAGTTGGCGTTTGTGGCGAACAGGTTCTGCGATCGTTACTAGAAGTGCTTTGGTGATTGCATCTTGGTAAGCCGTAGTAATGATTTGCTTACCTGCAGCGTTTGCTTCTTGGTACCAAGGACGTTGACGAGGATCGTAATCTGCACGATTACGTTCAGGATGTGAACGGTACATTCCACCTTCTGGAGTACCTAAAAAGATATCGTCAAAGCCACCCGCTACACGAGCTTGTCTAAGGAAAGGAACAACATCATCCTCTCGTGAAAAGTCATTAAATGCTGATGCGATATCAGTACGGATATCAATCCAGTTTTTAATACCTTCAGATGCTGCTTCAGATACGCTTTCAGCTCGTAGGTATACGCCATTACGAGTCTGTTCAAATAATTGGTTTGCTGATAACCAAGTTAACGCTGTTGCCATAACGACAACAGCAGATAGGCTAGCACCTATTAACTTCTGCTTAAGTGTTAGTTTCATGTCAAAGTTTCACGAGTAGTGGGAAATCTCGCGCATACTACCCAATATCAGTATTAAATTCGAGCGATTTTATAATTTAATAACGTAATATAATTTTAAGCAAACCATAAGCTTAAGTAATGTCAAATCCTTGGCTTATCGCCAAATTTAAGGCGGCATTATCTCTACGGTTATTAGTATTTTTATCGCACTTCACATGTTAAAAAGAGACAAGAAAACACGGTAAAGAGGAAACAAAAAAGGCAGAAGAGTTTCCTCTTCTGCCTTCATATTATTTACCGTTCTACTGCGTATAAATTGCAGTAGATTTCAGCTTAAAAAGCCTAGCGTTTTTCTGTACGCATACCCATTAGCAAGCTCACACACATCAGTAATAGAATGATGGTAAATGGTAATGCCGTCGAGATTGCACCCGCTTGTAGAGCTTGTACTGCTTCAGTACCACCAACCCACAATAGAGCAACAGCAATAGCACCTTCAAGGAACGCCCAGAACACACGTTGAGGCACAGGCGTATCAACTTTACCACCCGCGGTGATGCTGTCGATTACTAGAGAGCCTGAGTCAGACGATGTAATGAAGAAGACTAGAACCAATACAACCGCAATGATTGAAAGCAGAGTCCCGAACGGCAGTGCATCAAACATTTGGAACATTGCTAGTGATACATCTGTTAGGCCGTCTTGACCAAGAATACCAACGGTATTCACGATTTGGTCAATCGCCATGCCACCGAATACTGACATCCAAATGATAGTCACTGTAGTCGGTACAATCAGTACTGCTGTGATGAACTCACGAACGGTACGACCTTTAGAAACACGTGCGATAAACATACCTACGAATGGAGACCATGAGATCCACCAAGCCCAGTAGAATACAGTCCAACCGTGCATCCACGTTTCATCTTCACGACCGTGAGGGTTACTCAACGGAATGATGTTTTCAATGTATGCCATCAATGTCGTTGGGATAGAACCTAAAGTCACCGCGTAGCCGATTAGAGCCACTAAGATAAGCAGTAGGAAAGCCACCAACATGTTGATGTTACTGATAACTTTAACGCCACCATCAATACCACGAAGTACTGATACTACCGCCAATAAAGTCACCGCTGTAATCACAATAACTTGCAGACCTAAGCCCGCTTCAATGCCGAATACATGCTGAATACCACTTGCCGCTTGTTGTGCACCAAGACCTAACGATGTCGCCAGACCAAATAGCGTTGCAAGTACAGCAAGAATATCAACAATGTGACCTGCCCAGCCCCAAGCTCTATCACCTAAAATTGGGTAAAAGATAGAACGGATAGAAAGAGGCAATCCCTTGTTGTAAGAGAAAAACGCAAGTGACAGTGCTACTACGCCATAAATCGCCCAAGGGTGTAGACCCCAGTGATACATGGTTGCGCCCAATGCCAGTTTTGCAGCTTCTGGTGTGTTTGGTTCAACACCTAACGGAGTTTCAAACCAACCAGTGAAGTAAGCCGCTGGCTCTGCCACACTCCAGAACATCAAGCCGATACCCATACCTGCGGCAAACAGCATCGATAGCCAAGAGAAGAATGAGTAATCTGCCGTCGCATCAACACCACCAAGGCGGATTTTGCCGTACGGAGAAACAATCAAACCTAAGCAGAAAATTACGAAAATATTACCCGACCAGATGAAAAGCCAATCAAACGAATTGATAATCTGGCCTTTAACGCCATCTAGCGCAGCCTTTGCTGAAGCGGTATCTGTAATAAGAACACCGATCAGGAACAAAGCGATAAGTCCCGCACTAATACCAAATACTGGGTTATGAACATCAAAACCCCATTTTTGGACGTTATCTTGACCGACAGTGTAATCCGTACTGTCGATACTGTATTTATCTATACCTTTAGTCATCATCCCTCTCTACGGAATTCTATTAGGGTCTATTGACCTCGTATTCCTTACTTACCTGCGACTTAATTACAAACTCGAACCTACGATCCAAGTAGTACAAGCTGTTGTCACAATAATTCAAATACTTGGATGTCTGAAGTTTAGCAGGTTAACTTGTTGTTTTCAGTAAACTAGAATCGGTTCGATGGAATTTCAAACAATATTCACGTAATTACTCAAGTTTATGACGAAAAAAAGGTCGACCCTGTCGACCTTTTTATCAAAAATACTTTTAACTCAAAGCATTTTGGTGCTTAACCAATTGATTTTCAGTTCGTAAACCTAGCAATAAGCTTAGGCACATAAGCAATAATATGAAGGCAAATGGAAGTGCCATAGAAACGGTACCGGCTTGCAATGCTTGGATAGATTCTGTGCCACCAACCCACAATAGAACCGCAGCAATCGCACCGCCCATCAACGCCCAAAAAACACGTTGAGGAACAGGTGAATCCACTTTACCGCCAGAGGTAATGCTATCGATAACCAATGAGCCTGAATCAGAAGAGGTGATAAAGAACACCATAATCAAACCAATCGATACCACTGAAAGCACAGAGCTCATTGGCAGAGCATCGTAAGTATGGAAAAGAGAAAGTGTAATATCTTGCAGACCATTCACACCAATCTCGCCCACCTTGTTCGCCACTTGATCAATCGCGATGCCACCGAAAATAGCCATCCAGATGATGATTACTGTCGTTGGGATGAACAATACAGCAACGATGAATTCACGAATCGTTCGACCTTTAGAGATACGAGCGATGAACATGCCTACGAATGGTGACCAAGACATCCACCATGCCCAGTAGAATACCGTCCAACCTTGCATCCACGTTTCATCATCACGCCCATGAGGATTACTTAAAGGAATGAAGTTTTCAATGTAGCCCATTAGCGCGGTTGGGATTGCTTTAATACCCGCCATGCCACCTGCAATCGTAACAAAGATCAGCAAGCCTAAAGCCACCAGCATATTCACGTTACTTAGCACTTTTACGCCGCCGTTGATGCCACGAACCACGGACATTGTCGCTAAGAAAGTAACCACAGCGATAACAATCAGCTGCATGCCAATACCGCCATCGGTACCAAATACATGGTTAATACCACTTGTTGCTTGTTGAGCACCTAAGCCCAATGAAGTTGCAAGGCCAAATAGCGTTGCAAGCACAGCGACGATATCAACAATATGACCAAACCAACCCCAAGCTCTATCACCCAAGATAGGGTAGAAAATAGAGCGGATTGATAGAGGTAAACCTTTATTGAAGGTGAAGAAGGCAAGCGCTAGAGCAACAACCGCGTAAATCGCCCAACCGTGCAGACCCCAGTTGTAGATGGTTGCACCAAGAGCCAACTTCGCCGCTTCAGGAGAGTAAGCTTCAACACCTAGTGGTGTTTCATACCAGCCAGTGAAATAAGCTACTGGCTCAGCAACACCCCAGAACATTAAGCCAATACCCATTCCTGCGGCGAATAACATCGACATCCAAGATAGGTTTGAGTGCTCTGCTTTGGCATCATTGCCACCAATACGTATCTTGCCATACGGGGAGACAATGAGGGCAAAACAGAAAATTACGAAGATGTTTGCTGCCCACATGAAGAAACCATCGAAGTTACCAATGACTTTCCATTTGATTCCATCAAGCGCCGCTTTTGCGGTTTCAGGGTCTGCGACTAGAAGTGCCAACAGGAAGATAATGATCGCCCCTGCACTGATTCCAAATACTGGGTTATGAACATCAAAACCCCATTTCTGAACGTTATCTTGTCCTACTGTATAATCGGTATTTTCAATACTATACCTATCTTTTACAGGCTCCATGCTTCCTCTCTAATTTGCAGCGCACAGTTTGCAACATTGCATTCGGCGCTTAAATTTCGAAAAGAAGAATATCAACCTGTCGCAAAAATACTAAAAAAACCTCCATAAAGGAGGCGTAAATTACACATTTAACGTTATTTAGCGTAAGATCAGTCCACAAGCCCGGAGCTGACCGCATATTTAGCAAGCTCTGCCGTAGAGTGAATATCGAGCTTATGCTTAATATTTTGCCTATGGGTTTCTACCGTTCGATAGCTGATATTCAGCGCCTTTGCGACCTCTTTACTGCTCTCCCCTTTTGCGACTAATTTCAGCACAGCCTCTTCACGTCTGCTCAATGGATTCTTGACAGATGGCGTGGGAGTAATCGGCTGAGTAAACAAATTCTGCGTGACTTTTTCACAGAAATAGGTCGATCCTTGATTGACCGTTTTGATTGCCTGTACCATTTTTTCAGCCGAAATCTCTTTCAACATGTAACCGACAGCACCCGACTGCATCACCTTCATGATGTATTCACGGTTGTTATGCATGGTCAGCATCAGGACCTTGGCTTCTGGGTCTTCTTCTTTAATCAGATGGGTGGCATCAATGCCATTCATGATAGGCATGCTGATATCCATCAACACCACATCAGGGCGCAGAGACTTAACCACCTCTACCGCTTCTAGTCCATTGCTGGCGGTACCTATCACGCTAATATCTGGCTCGAGTTCCAATCTCGCCATAAAGCCATCCAGTACCACTTGGTGATCGTCAGCAATCACAACTCGAATAACTTCACTCATTCATTAATCCCTCTAGTGTCAGTAACACTGTAATTTCCGTTCCGAGGCCAATCTCACTCATCAATTCAAAGTCACCACCGATGAACTCCACTCGCTCTCTCATGTTACGCAGCCCGATCCCTCGTTTTTCCATCGCTTTATAGGTGTTGAAACCGACACCGTTATCTTGAATCAGTAGTTGCAACACATTACCAATTTGCTGAGCGATAACCGTTACTTTGGTCGCTTGCGCGTGTTTCTCGATATTATTCAGCGACTCTTGCACCACTCGATACAAGGTTGTCGCCGCCTCTGATTTTAACTTACCAGGTTGAGTAGCAAACATGGTCTCGACTTCTATGCCCGAGTGCGCCTGAAAATCTAACAGTAATGAAGACAATGCCGCTTCTAAGCCTATGTCATCCAATGAACTTGGACGAAGTTGATGCGAGATGTGCCTCACTTCTTCGATCGCTCGCATCAGTGAATGCTGCGACTTATTCAAATGTGCTTTAAGGTCTTCATTTTGTAGCTTATTACCGAGCAGTTCCAAATGGCAACGACTCGACACTAATAATTGGTTAATACCATCATGCAACTCACGCGCTAGATGCTTCTTCTCGTCTTCTTGGAACATCACCGTCTTATGCGCCAGCTCCTTTAAGTTGATATCAGCAATCCGATGTTCATGCATGTTAATAGCCAAGGTCAGCACGATGATGACCGCGACCGTTACGCTCAAAATCACCACAATCGAAAAGAACGTGGTTTCAATATTCTTATTTATCGCAGCCTGCATCGAAGCCACTTCTTGGTGTACGTCTTCAATATACAAGCCGGTGCCAATCATCCAGTCCCAACGCTCTAACCAAGCGGCGTAGCTCAGCTTAGACACCACCTCACCCGTCGACGGTTTTTGCCACAAATACTGGTGAAACCCGCCTCCGGTTTGCGCTTCTCTTAACAGAGCCTCTATCAGAAAATCGCCATCTTCATCTTGCAGTTGGAGTAGGTTTTGGCCTATCAATTCTGGCTGAATTGGATGAACCAAGTTGGTCCCGAGGCGATCGTATGCGAAGAAGTACCCATCAGAGCCATATCTAAGTTTAGACAATATGGTTCGAACTTTTTTTTTGGCTTGGGCTTCTTGGATATTTGGATCGTTATAGACGTGTTCTATGGCGTCGAACGCGAGATCAACCGTGTCTTTGAGGGCGTTTTCACGCGACTTGATTAGGCTGTCTCTAAAGATCTCGACTTCTTTAGCGCCTAACGTCTTAGTCTGGTGCAGCGAGATCCAACTAATACTCGCCGTTACCAGCAGCAACGGGAGCAACGTCAGCAAAATCAGCTTGGCTTTTAGAGGCATTCCTTTCCCTCACAAAAAACGGCTTACTGAACATCAATAAGCCGTTTTACTTTAGCAATTTATAGATAGCCGTCGAAACATATCATTCACATTCTTGGCTTCACTCACATTCCATAGAAAGATGGGAAAGCGAGAAGTGATCCAAGTACGAGGATTTGAATCAGAATGAACGGCATCACACCTCGGTAGATGTCCTTAGTCGTCACGCCTTTCGGTGCTACGCCTTTTAAATAGAACAAACTAAAACCAAATGGCGGCGTTAAGAAGGAAGTTTGTAGGTTCATCGCAATAAGGATAGCGAACCATGTCATGTTGATGCCCATCAGTTCAGCAACTGGCGCAATGATCGGCACGATGATGAAACAGATCTCTACGAAGTCGATGAAGAAACCCAGAATCAGAATCACCAGCATGGTAATGATCAGGAAGCCCCATTTTTCACCTGGCAGTTGTAGCATCCACTCTTCAACCAGATAGTCGCCACCAGTGTAGGTAAACGCCATTGAGAATGCCGTTGCACCCAACAAGATAGCAAATACCATCGCCGTTACTTTCACCGTCTCTTTCGACGCCTCGTACACCATCGACCAACTAAATTGACCGTAAAGCAGTGCAAGTATCATCGCACCCGCGCCACCTAATGCGGCTGACTCTGTTGGCGTAGCAACACCTGCGAAGATAGAGCCCAGTACAACAATGATTAACGCTAGAGGCGGAAGAATCGCTTTCAGTGCATTAAACACTTCCTGCTTACGGCTGATGGAGTCATCACGTTCAATAGGTTGAGCCGCTTCAGGGTGTAGCTTTGCGTATATCAAGATATAAACGATGTACGCGCCGACCAGCATCACGCCCGGCCAAATCGCCGCTTGGAACAAGTCGCCTACAGGAACACCTAGAACATCACCCAATAGAATCAATACGATGGAGGGTGGAATGATCTGCCCTAGCGTACCAGACGCACAAATAGTGCCGCAGGCTAAGCCTTTGTCGTAATTGTACTTGAGCATTACAGGTAGGGAGATAAGTCCCATAGCAACAACAGAAGCACCAACCACGCCAGTAGAAGCCGCAAGTAGTGAACCTACTAATACGGTTGAAATCGCGATACCACCACGAACGCCGCCAAACAGTCGCCCCATAGACTCAAGCAACTGCTCAGCAAGCTTGGTCTTTTGTAGAACGAGCCCCATAAAAACAAACAATGGAACGGCCATCAGAACCGTGTTTTCCATAATGGATTGAATTCGATATGGCATGAAGGCAAACATTTCAATGCCCTCAGCCCAAACACCAAAGATTAACGCGATACCACCAAAGGTAAACGCCACTGGGAAGCCAAGTAAAAGTGCAAACAAGGCTACGAAAAACATTACTATTCCAATCATGTTCAGCCTCTACTTATTCTTTGTATGAGTATTGTTTGCATGGATAAGGTGCGGATTAAAAATCTTGTTCAGCGAATGCAGGATTAAACCTACGCCACTGAGTGCCATCAAAAAGAATGACAGCGGGATCATAGCTTTGATGATCCAGCGATACGGCAGGCCACCGGGATCGCCTGAGGTTTCACCCAGTTCATAACTCTCTTTGGCAACATCGATACCAAACCAAGCCACCAGCAGGCAAAACGGAAGAAGAAAGATAAGCGTGCCAAGCAGGTCAATAATCGCTTGTGCTTTAAAGCTCAGTTGCTCATAGAACACGTCAACTCGAACATGGCCACCAGCCTTGATGGCATAAGGAACACCGAGTAGGAAAACGGCGGAGAAAAGGTGCCATTCCATCTCTTGGAAGGCGATAGAGACATCGTTGAAGGCATATCTCATGACAACGTCATACACGACGTTGGCGATAAGTAAAATAAACAACATACTGGAAAGCCATCCCAGTGCGTCACCGATACGATTAAACAGGCGTTCAATATAAATTAGACTTCGCATTCCCGACTCCATGGAATTTGAAAAGACATCGCGCAGCTGAGGTAACGAGCTGTAGGACGTAGAAAAGGTTCTTGAGCGTAATACAGGATTTATCCTGCTTAGTTATTATGTTTTAAATGAACCCTCGGCTTATTCACTCTTAAATACTCAATAAGAAAAGCTTCGGGTTCATTTAGATTCAGTTCAACAACTGTCGATTATTTCGCTTGGCTATTTAGATAAGCTCTATGTGAAATATCCGTCCATGAACGTACTTGCTCTAGGTAGCTTGCTTGTGAAGCTTGAATCTCTTTTGCTAGCTCATCTTTCTCAGCATGTGCAGCCAGTAGGCGATCGTTCGCTTCTTTCAGAGCAGACATAACCTCTGGTGGGAAATCTTTCACTTGTACATCTGGGTATTCTGTCTTCATTGAAACCCAGTTCTTACCACTTTCGTGCGTTGCTTGTGTGTACATGTCGTAAGCCGCAGTACGCATTGCAACACGTAAGATTTCTTGTAGGTCTTCAGGCAGCTTGTTCCATGTACGCTTGTTCACTAGGAATTGAAGCTCTGAACCCGGCTCGTGCCAACCTGTGTAGTAGTAAGGCGCGATTTTGTGGAAGCCCATTCGTAAATCCAGCGATGGACCTACCCACTCTAGTGCATCAATCGTGCGACGCTCTAGAGACGTGTAAAGTTCACCTGGGGCAATGTTCGTCGGTTTAGCACCTAGCTCAGCAAGAATCTCGCCTGCAAAGCCCGGGATTCGCATTTTCAGACCTTGTAGATCTTCAACGCTGTTGATCTCTTTTTGAAACCAACCCCCCATCTGGATATCCGTGTTACCACCAGGGAAAGACATCAAGTTATGTGGAGAGTAAACCTGCTCCATTAACTCCATACCACCACCGTGATAGAACCACGCGTATTGTTCTGCTGGCGTCATACCGAAAGGCATAGAAGTGAAGTAAAGAGTGTTTGGAACTTTACCTTTCCAGTAGTAAGAGCCTGAGTGACCCATGTCGTATTGACCAGACTTAACCATGTCAAAAACGCCAAGAGGTGCTTTGTGTTTGTTTGCTGAATCGATTCTGATTTGCAGTCGACCATTCGACATCTTCTCAGCCATCGCCGCCATGTTTTTGGTTGCATCACCGAAAACTGGGAAGTTTGGTCCCCAAGTTTCCGCAAGTTTTAAACGGTAAACCTTATCAGCGGCTGTAGCACCAGTAGCGACCAAAGCTAAACAAGCCGCAGCAGTTACTGCAACGTTTTTAAAAACTCGTGTGAGGGAGTTAGAAATGAGACTCATGTTCACGTCCTTTGTTGGGTTAACACTCTTTCTATGAGCATTTTTTATGATTCAACATAAGAGTGCACCGTGATGAGGCAACAAGATATCAGGGAGAGCACGCACGCATGGCGTTAACAAAGTTACGTATTAGACCAAAGGATTAAGTAGAACTACGTAGGAGATGATTGAATAGTGTCGATTTCAAAGGAGTTTGGATATTCACCAAGGCAATGCGTATTGATAAATACCTAAGTATTAATAATTAAATACTCTTAACAATTGATTGCCATTTCGTGATGAAGCTCTATTCATTGCTGTATTTTAGGGAAAAAAATCAAGGCTTTGCTCTCTTGATCTACCTAGCTAACGCCCTAATTTAGTGCTTGCTGATTCGAAGCTCTGACACGAGACAACACTAATCAGTTAAGCCGTATATCGAATTGGAATTGAGATTATAGAGCCTAGGTTTAGGCTTGGATTTGGGCTCGGACTTGGCATAATGTGCCAGATACAAAAAAGCCTCGAAAATCGAGGCTTAAAAACTTAACGAAGCGAATGTAATCCCACAGGATTAGATAGCTTTGTAGATAACCTTGTTACCTGCTAGCTGCTCTTTCGCTACTAGGTTTTCTTCAAGAAGTTTTTTCAATGCGCCTGTTGCCCATGAAGCTGCTTTCGCGTCTTCTTGACCAGCTTCTAGGCCGATACCTTTAGGGTTAATGCCTTCAGCATTGCTAACAACGATGTCTAGAACTTGTTGTTGCTTAGGAGTCAGTGCTACTGCAACTTCTTTAGTTGCTGCTACTGCTTTCTCTACCGCTGGTTTTGCTGCTACAGTTTTTTCTGCTACAACTTTCTCTGCGACAGGCTTCGCTTTTTTCGGCGTTGCCACTGCTTTAACTACAGCCGCTTTAGTGCGTTTCTGCAGTTTAGCCTGCACCTTACGCTTATGAGCAAGTCTCATTGAATATTTCTCCAGTTCACTGCTCTTTTCGCAGTGGTGAAAATTTGAAGCGCGATTTATACCAAAAAACAGGAGCTATTTGTAGAGTGAAGCGTCGAAAGTCGACGAAAAATACCGATATTGTCTACTAGCGTCTATTATTTAAACATCGACTTATCAATTCAGGGTCATATACACTGGTTATCCATCCAGACAAAAATATGAAAACTTGGTGTTACCTATGGACACTCGTCACCTTAGTAATTTCTCTTTGCCTTCATTCACTCGCTCGTACCGTATCCTCGCCATTATTTTAGGCTTCATTTGCTTGATCGTTTCGCTCTACAGTGACAATCCAAAGTTACTGATCGTGGGTGCTTTTTGCAGTATTGCGCTTCTGGGAACTGGCTACTATTTGATGCTGCGCAGCCGAGTGATGTTCACACTTACCCCGACTCATTTTCAGCAGCACTTTTACAAAGGGGGTTGGGTTTTAAAATGGAGTAACATCCAAAAAATTGGTCTTTGCACTTATGAACAAGATGGTTGGCATCAACCTCTGCCCTGGGTCGGAATTAAAGTAAAAGATTACTCGCCCTACCTCGATTCGATTTGCCCTAAAATAACTTGTGAATTATTGCTCAGCCAACGAGCACTTTTGTACTTAGGAGCCAAACAAGCAGGCAAAGAGTCCAACTTTGAGGATATGGTTCTCGACTCATCGCATTACCATGCGCGTTGTACTGAAAGTGGCTGTGTCGAACTAAGCCAATACAAAGAGTCGCAGAATACCGACAACGTAAATTTCAACGATAACCAATCACAGGACAACCTTGATTCACCAAATGAGACAAACAGTCCAAACGCGGTGATTAAAAACTATTCTGGATTGCAGGCGATGCTTGCCAACAGAATGAAATATCAAAGGGGCTTCCACGGTTATGACATTTTCATATCAACCCATGATTTGAATATGAGTGGAGAAGAGTTTGTTGGGCTGGCTCGACGCTACTTGGCTGCCGCTGAACGTCTTTCTGATTAAGGTTTACCAGTAAGTTCACACACAATAAAAAAGCTTAGCTTTCAGGACAAAAGCTAAGCTTCATTTTCAATCAATCGACACAAATAATCGGTTGGAAAATCAAAGATTTAATTAGTACAGAGGCATTTCATCTGCGACGAACGGGTTTGATGCACGCTCGCGACCGAATGTCGATTCAGGACCATGGCCCGGAACGAATGTTACGTCACTGCCTAGTGGCCAAAGCTTAGTCTTGATTGAAGCGATAAGCGTATTGAAGTCACCTTGTGGGAAGTCAGTACGGCCAATTGCGCCGTTAAACAACACATCACCCACAAACGCTAAACGAGCTTGCTCACTGAACAGTACAACGTGACCTGGCGTGTGGCCTGGCGTGTGAATCACATCAATCACTTGATTACCAAAAGTGACTTTGTCGCCCTCTTCTAACCAAGTGTTTGGTTCAAAAGCTTTACACAGTGGGAAACCAAACATCTGACTTTGATTCTCTAGACCTTGTAGCCAGAAGTTGTCTGCCTTATGCGGGCCCACAATTTCAACCTTCAAGATCTCAGCAAGTGGTACCGTACCGCCAACATGATCTAAGTGACCGTGCGTCAGTACCAAGTTCACCACTTTAACACCGAGTTCTTCAATGATAGCCGCGAGTTGTTGAACATCACCGCCCGGATCGACAACGATGCCTTCCATGGTTTCATCACACCACACAATCGAGCAGTTCTGAGAAAAAGAGGTAACAGGTACAACTTGATACTTAAGAGACATATACAAACCTTAAAGAGCGAATCTGGTGAACAACTCGAATATCGCTATGTTATTGGCAACAAACCCAACAATAACAAACTAAACAGCAACAAACTGAGCAGCAATAAACCGAATTATTAGAACAAACTGAAATTTGGGCAAACTATGACATTGGATGTCTACTTTGACAAGTGCCTACCGTATCACTCAATAACTCAGCTTAGCTCTACCAGCTGCGAACTGGACCAGTATCAATGTGGATGAAGTTACTACGAGCGTAATAACCAACACCACCTGCTTGCAGACTTTTAGCTACGTCTCTCAGTTCCTTTAAATCAACACCATCGATACGAAAATCGATCGCTTTACCAAGCATGTGATAGCTCTTTTTAGCGACACCACTCGACTTAGAGCGCAACGCTTCGTTGGTTGCTGGAGAGCGGTAGCCAGAGATGATTTGAACTTCTTTTTGAATACCCAGTACATTTTGAATCTGAGTGATCTGATCAAACAGGTTCTTATCCATTGGATGAATCTCATTGCGGCGGAAGTCACGGCACAGTTTGCTAAGGCGTGCCATCTCGTCACCAACATAGTTAGTGCCATCGAAATAACAAGTCTCTAATCGTTCACCAGTGTGAAGATTGTTCATGCTAATCGTTCTTGGTTGATCCGGGTATGAAGCGAAAGCGATAGAAGGAGTAAGAGAGGCGACTACAGCAGTACCACCAGCGTAAGTCAGAAACTGACGGCGTGAAAATAAACTTTGAGACATACAGCAAAAAAACCAATTAGATCGAACGAAAAATGCACGATACATAATGGAATTGGCTGCGTCAACGTACAAAAACCGTGCAAAACGTTAGTATTTGTAACCTTTGCACGGTTAGTTATTGATACTCATTATAATTTTATCAATAGAAGCTTGGTTGTCATTTTTCAGTCAAGATCACCTTTCTTGACCATATTTCAATCAACCGCCCTCTTTATCATATTGGTAGATATCACCGCGGTATTGTATGCCTCCTTCTTCAAACAACACGGTTTGATAAATGATATGCACTGGAATTCGCTTCTTGAGACGAACCTTAGTATTGGGCGCAAGTTCATCATCCTGATTCGGCACTTTCTTTACCTTAGTCGCAAATAACAACTCCGCGAGTTCCTCGGCATGCTCAACACGAATACAACCAGAGCTATAGGCGCGGAAGTCATCGTTAAACAAGCTTTTACTTGGGGTGTCATGGAGATAGATGGCTCGCTTGTTGGGCGTATTGAACTTATACAAACCCAATGCGTTACTAGAGCCTGCTTGCTGGCGCATTCGATAAGGAAAAGAGTTAAAGTTAATCGTTTGCCAATCTATCTCGGTAGTATCGACAGTTTCCATCGAACGCCAACCATCGATCACTTGAAAATTGTGTGTTTCAAGATAACTCTCGTCGGCTTTTACTTTAGGCAAGATATCTTTAACCATGATTTTCCATGGCACGTTCCAAGTCGGATTTAAGATAACCGAATCAAGCTTTATCTCTAAGAGTGGTGTTTTTCTCGATTTTCTCCCAACCACAACTTTAGATTCAAAAACCTCTTCCCCATCTTCCCAATACTTCATATCAAAACTAGGTACATTCACCACAATCAGTGAGTCTCTATTTCTTGGCCATAAGCGGGCACGCTCGGCGTTCAATGCTAGGGAAGTAAGTCGATCATCAAAGCCCATATTGATCCATTTGATCGTGTCTGGCCCGATGATCCCATCATCCGTAAGACCGTGCATGCGTTGGAAAGATTTAATCGCCTTTTGCAGATCTCGATCGAACTTGGGAAAATCGACCGCGATCATCGAGGTATCAACACCAACCAAAGCAATGCGCTCAACAAGAACCGTCTTGTCTGAAAGCTCGTCACCCAAGCGCTTCAAACCTTTCTGTCTATATCGTTCAATATTGAGTTCAGAGGCGGTTTCTAACACCGAATAGGTTGCTTTGAATTGGTCAAAATCCCCAACAGGCGGCGCGTAAGACAACACCATCTCCAATAAGTAATCATTGGCAACGCTGCTTTTTAAGCTCATCAGAATATGCGGAGAAGGCGCAGGTAATTTGGAATGCAACTTGCCCGAGAAGTACCAATCTTTACCGGCAAGCGGCGCATTTTCAACGTAGCTCAGGTAGTAGATAAAAGTATCGGTAAGTAATATGTCCAACTCTTGCCATTGAGCATGGGATTGATAGTGACGGATTTGCTTGAGTTGTCGCTCGAAGAGTGGTGCCATTTGCGCTTGTTCAAGAAGCGACAATTGGAACTCAAACGCTTTAACCAGCTCAGGAGAATCCCAAAGGATAGGCAGAGAAGTGTCTTGATAGATACTCTGTGTGAGCTCTGGATATATAAGCATGAAAGAGAGTTCTGATTCCGCCGGAATGAAACGGCTCTCGTCAGAACTCGCATAGCTCCATGCATGCACGGAAACTAACACCAATAATCCACAGAAGTATTTTGCTAACATGCTTAACTCCGTCACCAACAATTCCATAAGTATGGCAAAGAAACGGGAGTAAGCATGTTATTTTTTAAGGGATTTATGAATCAAATTGCACTCCAGTGATTATCCCACTGGACCGATGATTGCTGAGTTGATTTCTCATAAGGCTTGCGCTGGCTAACCACACTGCCCGCCCCAGAGCTTAATCGAAACTCACCATCAAACAGCACAGCACCAGAAGCGTCAGATAATGCAGACAGTTCTACTAATTCTTTGGTCTCTTTCGACCAAATACCGTAGCAATTGCCTCTTGGCGAAGTCGCAATAATCCAATCGTCTGACGCCGCAATACTGGCGATATAGTGATTGAACCTTGCCCATTGCTCAGGCTCTGCGTTCAGTGATTCAAACTGGCCGCCTTTAGTATGCATCGCCAATAGCGAAGGATACTCATCTGGTTCACCACGATATTGCTGGCCACAAAGTACCGTTTCAGCACCATCATGGGCTAAATGTCGAATGCTCAGCTTCTTATCCAACAATTCAACCTGATCAAGTAACACACCTTCAGGAGAAACATAACTCAAGCTCGGCAGCATCGAATCGAGGTTTTTCGGTGTTCTACCATCAGTATGAACGCCACCAACGCCGATCGCGAGATTACCATCCGGCATGATGATCACTTCATGTGGGCCGATACCGAAACCAGTGAACTCTTCGACCTTACGATAGCCTTGCGCGACATCGTAAACGCCAATCACGCCTTGGCTGGTGTCCGTTTTCCCTTCGGTGGCATACAGTAACTTGCCATCTAATGAGTAAACCCCATGACCATAGAAGTGGCGGTTGTTACCTTTGACGACCATTTTGATCTGCTGACCGTTTTTATAGTCAAACACCATAAAATAGTCACCAGGACGACGAGCAAAAACCACCGCATGCGATGAGGTTGGGCAAATCGCGACGCCATGGCCACGATTGGGGATGGGAAGTTGGCTCAGTGGCATGCCAAATTCGTCAGCCACAACTGCAGAATATTGACCACGACCATTAAGCGCACAGCCAATCAGTTGGGGATCGTTCGACGCACTCACCCCATCCTTTCGAGTCGCACACCCAAACGGAAGCAATGGAACAGCTGCACAACCCAGTGCAGCCTTGAGTAACGATCTTCTCGTATTATCAGTCACCATCGGTAGCATTAAATCCTATTACCACGCCAAGCTCTATCGCTACTTCTTCATGAATCAGGTACTTCAAACGTTCTAGTTTGTTGTATTGAGTCAGCACCTCTCGGTAGCCCTCTTTGCTCTGTAATAGAGTAAACAAGCTAGAGTCTGTAGGCCAAGTATCTAAGGTTAGCGTGAACTGGGCAGCTACACGATCGGCAAGGTCATTTAAGCCCTTTTCTCTCAACAAGCCGTCTAGGCCATTGCCACCGGCAAGGTACAAATTCTGAAGTGCTGCTACATTGGCTTTTAGTTGAGTCATCGAGGTTTGTGCACGCCATGATTCTGAGAAGTAAGGACGTGGATGACCAATTTTAGCCATCGGACGACTCAGTTTTTTCATGCTGTAATCAAGTTGATTGGTCAACAAAGCGATGTACTCCGATTCCCAACGCATCTCGTCCAGTGCTAACCACGGGTTAACCTGCCAAGCTTCAGCAATAGAGGCCGATTTCATCGCCAGGTTTTGTGCGATAGCTTGTGAAGATAGACAACCTGAAGCTTTATCTTGAAGCAGTGGCGATTGCTCGTCATAAAGCGACCATTCCAACGCACCTAGCCCTTGAACAGTCACACTCTGCTGTGCGATTTCATCTTGTGACCAAGCTTTATCTTGCTGAGTCAGTTGACGCATTTTTAGACCTGTGGTGTTCTTTTTGTCTGGCCAAAACTGAACATTCCAGCTCTGTTCCAATGCCGATGTTGGGCCTCTTTCTTGTCCTTGCAGTGCCATCCAGCTGTTCATGGTGAGCTGCCACTGATTTTCCAACGCATCCAGCTCAATATTGTTGGTTTCACAGTAACCCTGCATCAAGACTTCCAGCTCACCGGCTTGCTTAGCGAATAGCACGGCTGAATCAAACTCTTGTTGATAGACACTGCGACTGATATGAGCAGTCGTGTCTGCTTGATAAGAGACACCGTTAACCCCAGATGAAGCCGTTTGCTCACCCGATGACTGGCAGCCTGCCATGATTAATACCGACAAGGGCATTAACAAAAATTTATGTGCCATGCTGTTACCTTACTTCCTAGTTTTTCTTTTAATTATATGAGTTCAATAAATATGAAACGACCGCTGGCCTCGTATCCCTACAAGTTCAGCGTTAGTCAGTCTTTTGTTAGCGGTTTTCTTAAGTAACTAAGCCGTTGGCTTAACTGAATTCAAGACAGCCTATAATGAGTCCAAAAACGCTAGTAGTGCTTCGCGTTCACTGCTACTCAAAGCTAATACTTTTTGTTTTGCCATTTCTGCTTCACCACCATGCCAAAGTACCGCTTCCATAACGTTTCTTGCGCGACCGTCATGAAGTAAGAACGTATGACCGTTCACTTCTTTGGTATAACCTAATCCCCAAAGTGGTGTGGTACGCCACTCTTGACCATTGGCAAGATACTCAGGGCGATTGTCCGCTAAGCCTTCACCCATGTCGTGTAGCAACATGTCGGTATATGGGCTAATTAACTGATTAGATAATGCAGACAGACCTTCTCGCTCTGCCGTGCGAATTTCAGCTTGGTGACAGCTTTGACAACCAATCTCTTTGAACAGATTTTTACCTTGAACAACCGCTGGGTTATCGACATTACGACGAACAGGTACCGCGAGATGCTGCGAATAGAACTCAACAAAATCTAAGATGTTGTCACTGACTTCTGGCTCGCCACCATTTGGAAAATCATCACAGGTTGATTGCGCTGATGTGCAGTTTTCATTCGGAAATAAGCTGCTTGTCAGGCCTAAGTCACCGTTAAATGCCGCCGCGTTTTGCTGCATTAAGTTTGGCTGCCCGGCTTTCCAACCGAAACGACCTAGCGCCATTTCATTGGTTTGAACATCAAGAACATAGTTGGCTTTACCCGACACGCCCTGTTTGTCTGCCAATTGCTGCTCTGCAAATCCAAGAATCGTTTCTTGTGGGATACTTTCAAGCAAACCAAGACCAATCATTGGCGGCGCCACTCGAGCTGAAAACTCGGTCTTAGGATGCATCTCGCCGAAAGCAAGTTCAGTAATATTTAAAGTGGGTTTACGCAGAGTAACGACGGTGCCGTCTTTGAATTCAACAGGAACATCCGTGTAGCTAATGTTCACTTTGCCCTCTGGTTTTACACCTTGAAGCGCAAAATCTTGTAGCTGACCGCCGTACGTCGGCTCTGGAATTCCACCATCTCGAATGAAGGCTTGTCGCTGCTCAGGCGTTTCAGCCGGAATGCTTAAACGAACCAACATGGATACTGCGTTCTCATCTCCTTCTTCTGGCGCGTGACCACGACCATCTTTGATGTGGCAGTTTTGACAGCCGTTAGTATTAAATAGTGGTCCTAACCCATCACGAGCATCGGTTGATGACGGTGCAGGAACCCAAGGGTTTCTAAAGAAGCTATTACCTACGCTGAAATCCAAGCGCTTACTCATTGGTAGATTGGCTGCGGGAAGGGAAAAAGCGTTCGCCCCCTCTTTCTTAACGGTCGTTTTGCCGCCAGAGTAAGTTTCATGGGCATGTAATGGCGATAAGACAAACAGTGCGGTTAATAGTGAGGCTGATAGATACGACTTCATACATTGCCTTGCTGTGTTTTTTGGTTTTAGTTTTTATGTGGGTGTGGCTTTCTTGAGGATCAAACAATTAAGGGCTCAATGAGAGCCCTTATATTTATTTTTGGCTCAGGTTTTTAGAACTCGTGATCCGCTGTGTCTGGGTTCAGGCTATCAATGCCAATCACACCCGCAGCACGCTCAATTGCAGCTGTTTGAGACACTAGCGCAACAATCGTTTTGTTTACTAGTGCGTTACCCGCAGCGTTGTCAGCAGCAATTAGCTGATCGAAGTGCTGGTTGTTTTTCTCAGCAGACATTACCAGTTGGCCTACTTGTGCACGTGCTAGGTCAAACTGCTTTTGAATCTCTTTCGCAGCTTGCTCGTCTTTTTGCTCAACTAGGTCAAACAGGCTTGGACCTGAAAGCAGAGTACCGTCTTCACGCTTGTATAGACCCGTATAAACGTTGTAGATACCTTGCTCGTTGTAGTAGTGAGAGTTGTGCGTGTTATCAGAGAAGCAATCGTGCTCATCTTCAGTAGAGTTAGCTTCTAAAGCCACCTTCATACGCTCACCAGCAAGCTCACCAAGAGACAGTGAACCCATGCCGAATAACATTTTACGTAGGCCGTTTTCGCTAGATTCAGAAAGCAGTTCTTGACGGTAGTTACCTTTCTCGCCTTCAGCCCACTGCTTTTCCATCCACTCTAGGTCTTGGATAAGTAGCTCAGCAGATGCTTTTAGATATGCGCCACGACGGTCACAGTTGCCGTTAGTACACTCAGCACCAACAACGAAATCAGTGTAAGCACGCTCACCTGCACCGCTGTTTGTGCCGTTTAAATCTTGGCCCCAAAGTAGGAATTCAATTGCGTGGTAGCCAGACGCTACGTTCGCTTCAGAACCGCCGATCTCGTTCAAGTCAGCGATTAGCTCTGGAGTAATGTTAGTTGCATCAACAGTAGTCTGACCAATTTGGAAAGTCTTGTTAGCCACGATGTTTGCGCTAGCGCCTTCGTTACCAAGCTCATATTGGTAATCAGAAGATACGTAGTCAATCAGGCCTTCATCTAGTGGCCATGCGTTCAGTTGGCCTTCCCAATCATCAACAACAGCGTTGCCGAAGCGGAATACTTCTGACTGTTGGTAAGGTACGCGAGACTCAAGCCAAGCTTGTTTTACTTGTTCGAAGTTGCCAGCAGAAGGAGAAGCTAAGAAGGTATCAATAGAAGAGTTCAACGCTTTTGCTGTAATTACTGAATCTGCAAACACGGCATGAGCAATATCTGCATAGTGTTCTACAACTTGATCTTGAGTTACTGCTGCAAAAGAAGAAGCAGAGGCAAAAATGAGTGACGAAGTTACTGCTTTTGTCACTAAAGATTTAATGGTCATGAAGCATCCTTGTTGAGCTTTAAATTATTATTCGTAGTAATAGTGCAAACCATTATCATTTGCACTACGGATTTGAATAATACAAACTTACAATTTTATTGCAAGATAAATACAAAAAAACCTCACATATGTGAGGTCTTTAAACATTTTTATGTTAAGCGCAACAAGCAAGCGAATCAGATATCTAGGTTATGCTTACCGTGTGAAACTTTCGCCTTCAGATAGCTTTCATTACCCGATTTGATATGAGCAGAGGTGTTCACCACTTCTTCAATCTCAATACCAAAAGATTTAAGTTCATTGATTTTCTTAGGATTGTTGGTCACCAAACGGATTTTTGTGGTGCCTAAAGCGCGTAACATTTCCGCTGCTTCAGTAAAATCACGTAAGTCATCACCAAAGCCTAAGTGGTTGTTGGCTTCGTAAGTGTTCATACCTTCGCTTTGCAGACGGTATGCATCGATTTTGTTGTATAAACCAATACCACGGCCTTCTTGGCGTAAGTAAAGAATCACGCCGCCCGTCTCACCCATAATTCTAATGGTTTCGTCTAGTTGCTCGCCACAGTCACAGCGAGAAGAATGGAAAACATCTCCAGTAAGGCACTCAGAGTGCATACGAACTAGAGGTATGTCTTGTGTCTTATCTGCTGATTTAAATATCACAGCAACATGCTCTTTGTCTGTTTTCAATCCATGAAAAGACAGAAGTTCAGCATCAATACTGCTTGTTACCCCTACTTTGAAATCTATTCTGGCACGCACTTCCGCCATAGCTATACTCACTTGAAAATTCGATGTGTTTAACGACACTACATTATATGTCTAGGCAATATTTTGTAGCTAACTATCTAATGATAGACACTATGAGGCTGTTAACAATTTTTTTCAAGGTCGACTACGCACAAATTGTTATATTATAACAATAATTTTTCAGGTAACAAAAAACCCCACATTGGGATGACCAACATGGGGTTATAAATTAATCAGTTGCGGCTAAGACTACACTTTTTACAGAACGTTCAACTTACTTGAGTTTGCTTCCAGATGACAAGTTGAACCCAAGCGTTTTCTAATTCAGCTAACTCTTCTTGAGTGAGCGTAGAAATGCTCGATTTCGCACTGTATTTTTCTGCCCATTTGTCAGAACGGACATGAGTATGGAACTCTTTCTTTAAATTTGAGATTACGTTATCCACAGATACATCCTTATATAACAGTGCTTAGCCTTTATAATCCTTTAATGTTACAAAATACAGGTCAATTGGTAAACAGTAATACATAATTTTTATGAGCGCTTTCTAACACTTTTTACTGATAAATATATAAATAAGAGAAATAATAGGCTCGGAAGTAGCCAAAGTAATAAGTTTGAAACACTCATTGCCGGTTTATAGAGCACAAATTCACCGAACCTTTCTGTCATATATTGAGTAATTTCATTATTACTCTGACCTGCTTTCACCATATTGAATACAACGAGGCGCAAGTCTTTTGCTATCGGAGAGTTCGACTCAACCAGATTTTGGTTCTGGCATTGCGGACAACGTAGCGTTTTTGCCAATGTAATAGCGCGCTGCTGCTGTTCTGGGTTTTCAAACTCAAAGAGTTCAACTTGAATACTCGTATCCTTATTACTGGCTGTAAACAAGTCTTCCGCCAAAGTCGGAAAACTAACAGACATAAGCGTAGACAGCATAACAAGTGTTTGTATTAAAGACTTCACCATAGATTCACACCATCAAAATACATCGCAAGTTCTTCTTGCCATACAGATTCATTGACCACGCCCAGTAACTTCTTAATGATTTGGCCATCAGCGTCGACCAGATACGTTTCAGGGGTGCCAATTACGCCCAACTCTAACGCTAGCTTACCTTGAGGATCACTGATCACCGTTGAATACGGATTGCCGTCGTTCGATAGCACATTAATTGCTGCCGCAGAGTTATCTCGATAATTGAGCCCAACAATTGGAATGCCTTTGTCATGAAGTTTGAGCAAAAAAGCATGTTCGGTTTTGCAGATACCGCACCATGACGCCCATACATTTACTAGTTGATAAGGATGCTGAGTAACATCAGTCAACGTAATTTTCTGTTTGCTACTGATGCCTTCGCTATTGGCTAACGCAGTAGACACGAATTCTGGAAATGCCCTCTTCTGCTCCGACACAGTCGCGGATTGCTGCTTATTATTGAGTGCAAAGGCAAACCCCAACACCATCACTAATGCCAAGACAATTAACGTGATGAGCTTGTTACGAACGCTGGTATGCATACTGTGACGCCTTAACGGTTTTCTTTTTACGATGAGTTAATGAGAGTAAAGCGCCGAGAATGGAGAACAACCCACCAAACCAAATCCAGCGTGCATACGCCTTGTACTGAACACGGAATGCATAGCCTGTTGAGTCTACTTTCTCTCCCATGGTGATATAAACATCGCCATGCCAGAACCACTTCATTGCGGGCTCACTCATGTTCATGACTCGAACTTGGTAGTGTCTTCTTTCCGGCGAAATAGGAAAGCTCTGCTCGCCAGACTCTAGATTGAGTATCGCCTTCTCTGCGGTAAAATTTGAAGCGACATACAGCTCAGTATCACGATGAGCAAGCGTCCAATCCATGAACTCGACTTCCGCTCCTGGGCTTAACTTATAACTGCGCTCAGACGAGTGGTAGCTATTCATGGCAGCACCTACCGCTAATACCGCAACCCCGACATGGGCAAAGGTCATCACCCAGACTTTGCGTTGGAACTTGGAACTGTGCGTTACTGCCAAGCCATAAACGTGAGTGAGTAAAACCCAAAATGCGAGTGACCATGTCATCAGAGCCATCACTTGAATCTTGTCTACTTGCAAAACGTAACAGGCGGACCCGAGACAAATAGATGCTAGAGCTATCAACATAATAACGCCTTTCGACGCTTGAGGCTTAATACTCAACAAAGGGGCTAAACCTACGACGGCCAACGCAAGCAACGCCAAAGGTGCAATCAATAGATTAAAGTAAGGCGCACCTACCGATATGTTACCCAGTCCAAGCAGTTCAAATATCATGGGATAAAACGTGCCGAACACAACCACGATTGTGGCCAATACAAAAATGAGTACCGCGACTAAACTCAAAAAGCTCTTACTGGCGAAGCTGGTAATAGGGCTTGATTCAAAAGACTCCCCTCTAACGATAAGCAGAGAAAATGAGCTCACCAGTACCAAAACCAATATAAGCAGCAGTGCGATACCTTTGGTTGGGTCAACAGCAAAAGCGTGTACCGATGTAAGTACGCCAGAACGAACAATGAAGGTGCCTAAGATACTCAAACAAAACGTAATGAAAGCGAGACTGAGAGACCATTTCAGTAACTGTTGTTTGCCCTTAGCAACGCCTAGGCTGTGCAGTAAAGCGGTCGAAGTAAGCCACGGCAACAAGCTGGCATTTTCAACCGGATCCCAGAACCACCAGCCGCCCCAACCTAATTCGTAATACGCCCACCAAGAACCAAGAATGATCCCTGCAGTTAAAAAGATCCAAGCAACTAAACACCAACTGCGACAATGGGCAACCCAATCAAACTCAATAGGATCAACAAGCAAAGCGGCGACAGCAAATGCCAGCACCACAGAAAAGCCGACATAGCCAAGGTAAAGCAATGGAGGGTGAAAAATCAGACCGACATCTTGCAGCATTGGGTTAAGGTCACGCCCTTCTAGCGGCAATGTCGTGTTCATTTCAAACGGATTTGATGCGAATAAGGTGAACCAAGCAAATATCGCGAGCAGTAGATTCATCACCCATAGCACTCGGCTTTGGTATTCATTCGAATACTGTTTTTGTAAGGCGATAACGGCAGACCAGACGCTGAGTGTCAGTACCCAAAATAACAAGGAGCCTTCATGGCCTGCCCATACGGCTGCTAACTTAAAAAATGAGGGTAATTGAGTATTTGAATGCTCAGCTACATATAAGATAGAGAAGTCATCACTGATAAAGGCATAGCCAAGCAACGCGACAGAAGTGAGAGAAAACAGCGCGCTTGAAAGAGAGAAACTGCGGATTAAACCTAGATTTTGCGTCCGTTTATTTAGCATTTGGTAAAACGAATGCACACCAATAATGCTGCTGAGTACAGCAACCAACACCAAACTAAACAGCCCCAAAGAACCGACCATATCACCTCAATAAGGCTCCGCTTGAGCAGAGCCGATCTGAACACCCATCTCATGTTTATTAAGAACATGTTCATTAATAAGCAGATATTTAGTATCCAACATCTGCTCACTAATAAACTTGAGCGAAATTAAGCTATCGTTAACTGCCCTGCATAAAGGACAAAAGTTCGCAGCATTAATACGCCCATTAGGCTTAGTGAAGTCACCGAGAAAATATACACCGAGCTATGGCGGATCGAGGTTGGTGTAACGGCATTCAGCAACAACGGTAAAACCATGCCAACACCGATAACTCCATACCAGAACCAACTCGCCCAGAAACCACTGCCGATGGCGTTCCATACGGCTTGCTCACTTTGACCACCAGCGAAGATAAGCCCAGTAAAGAAAGTAATCAGAACAAACAACTCAAACATCACGACCGGACGTTCGAACCCATGGATCCATGAAATACTCGGGCTATGAGGTGATTCTTTAAAGACCAACACACCAAATAAAATACACGCCGCCGCTCCCGAAGATAAGCTCGAGAATAAGAACAAAATCGGCAACACTGGGTTATTCAACAGTGGGAAGGTATTTAAAGCTGAAAGCAAGAATCCGGTATAAGCGGCAAGCATTAGAGCAAGAACAGCTAAGAATATTTCCAAAGCACTCTCAAACACTTCTAATTTGCCAATCCAGTTACCGACGAAATCGAGTCGTCCTTTTAACCATGTTTGGTCATTTAAAAATACGACGATTTGATCTCTAAATATAATGCCGATCCAAAGAAATAAGATCACCATATACACTTGGAATAAGATCACACCCATCGACATCACAGACGTCGGATTATAGAAGATCATGATCTTCCAAAAGGATAACGGTTTTGTCAGGTGGAAAACCAAGATCAGTAGGCCTGAAATGATCCCAAATGGCGCAAGAAAAGCGGTCGCCTTTAACACACCATTATGAGCAGGATCGCCTTCAATGACCTTACGTTTTAGGTAAATGGAGATCATTACGGCACCCGCCGACATCCCCGCGAGAAATAGATAGATAGCTATAATCCAGTCCCATACCACGGTACCAGACTGAAAAGCTGTGTCCCATGCACTCATAATCAGATCTCCCCTTTTTGGTGTGGCACTTTATAGAGTTTTGGCTGAGTACCGAGATAAGCTTTATCTCTGTAAACCACCTCAGATTTAAGCACCTGATTTATCTCACTCTTAGGGTCATTTAGATCGCCAAATACTAACGCATTGGTCGGGCAAGATTCGACACAAGCCGGTAACTTCCCTTGTGCAAGATTGGTATCACGGCAGAAGTTACATTTATCTGCGGATTTGTTCTCTGGATGGAAAAAGCGCACTTGATACGGACAAGCTAATAAGCAATAACCACAACCGACACACTTCTCTTGATGAACATCGACAATGCCGGTTTTTTCATCTTTGTAGGCCGCCCCTGTTGGGCAAACCATCACGCAGGGCGCGTTATCACAATGTTGGCAAGAGTTACGAGTAAAACGGTAATCAACATTTGGATATTCGCCTTGGGGTTCGCTCTTAATAATCTCTAAGCGCGATACGCCTTCAGGCACTTTGTTCACTTCACGACAAGCTTCTGTACAAGCGGTACAACCAATACACGCGGTCTCGTCATGAATCATTCCATAACGTTTAGCCCCATCCTCTTGAACATTGGCCAACGTTTTACGACTTGTCACCGCCGCCGTTGCCGCAACACCTGTGGTAAAAATAACGGCACCTGCGCCAGCTAAAAAGTTTCTTCTTGAGCAGCTCATAGATTACTCCCCTTCTTTCTTCTGGTTGAAGTCTGAATGGCAATCCACACACAGCTTGATGGTTTGCTTCTTATCTAAGCCCAACACCTTTGCTTCTGTCGCATGAACATCATGGCAGTTTGAACACGTTAAGTTTTGCGCATGAACGTCGTGGGTCCAGCTCGCTTCGCGCAGATCATCAGGCTTGTGACAATCGATACACTGGCTATTGGCATCTAAAATTAAGCTAGGATCTAGGTAAACCTTGTCGGTACCTGGTTGTGATTGAGCCTCACGATACTTCACCACTTTAGGCGCGCCTTCGCGGTGGTCGGGGCTAATAGAACTATGACAGTCGGTACAATTTACTTCACGGCCAAGCAAAGCGTGTGCACTTTCACCATGTGAACCCAATACCGTTTCTTTTGAATCTTTATGGCACTGAACACACTTGTAGTCTTTGTCACGGATTAATTCGACTTCATGTCTTGTTGATTCCCCTACTGGCGTAACAGCAGGCTCAGCAACAGCATGAATGGAATAACCATAGAGGCAGAATGCTAGAAGGGATTTAAGCATTATGACTATGGCCAATTTAATATTGCCCATTTTATCCTTTCCTTATACCGGCATTATTTAACTCTCAACTAAATAATATTCCGGTTAAACAAAAGTACCCTTAAACGATATTATTACCGTTTAAATGATATCAATTCTTATTTTGGATAAGCCACAACGCTTTCTATAGTTAGAATATACCTCTAATTGGGTAACACGAAATTTCGATAGGTTAATCTGTGAACGAAATCACCCTATTTATATCATGGTTAATTTAGGTAATTGATTGTTATATATGATAATAATTCTCAGTTAAATTCTAATTAAACTAACCACCAATACCACTTTAGGGTTATATGAACTTCAACGTGACTAAGGTCACTGCCATTAATTGATCTGGGACAATCTATATCCAACACGTAACAAAATGTGTTTGTTTATGAATTAATATAAACAGAAATTCTCCAGTTCTTAATTTGAATAGCAAACTCACAACGCTTGGTATAAAAATCAGTATATTGGAGATATCACTGTGAAAAAGCATTGGATACGTAATTCGGTCACAGCACTATTAATGGTTAGCGCGTCATTAGCAAGCGCGACCAGTTTTGCTGCGTCTGAACAAAAAGAAATTGGCGATCCTCGTAACGATCAGTTCGAGCAAAACCACCCAGATCAATATCATTCATGGAGACAAACTTCAGAAAGCGAAACCATTGAAGACGCACTAAAAGAAGATCCCAACATGGTTATCATGTGGGCTGGCTACGGCTTCGCAAAAGATTACAACAAGGCACGTGGTCACTTTTATGCGATTGACGATGTACGACAAACACTTCGTACTGGCGGCCCAACGGACGAAAGTTCAGGCCCTATGCCAATGGCGTGTTGGAGCTGTAAAAGCCCAGACGTAGCACGTGTTATCGAAGAGCGTGGCGAAGACGGTTACTTTGAAGGTAAATGGGCACGTCTTGGCAACGAGATTGTGAATCCTATTGGCTGTGCAGACTGTCACGATACCCAAAGCGAAGGCTTTAAAAATGGTGAGCCAGCACTGAAGTTGACGCGTCCTTATGTTGAACGTGCGTTCGATGCGATTGGTAAGAAGTTTGAAGACCAAGGTCGCTTAGATCAACAAGCTTCCGTTTGTGCTCAATGTCATGTGGAATACTACTTCACAGGGCCAACAAAAGGCGTGAAATTCCCTTGGGACAAAGGGACTCGTGTTGAGCAAATGGAAGAGTATTACGATGGAATCGGCTTTAAAGATTGGACGCACAAAGTATCTAAAGCGCCAATGCTAAAAGCACAGCACCCTGGCTATGAAACGTGGCGTGAAGGCATTCACGGCAAAAACAAAGTTGCTTGTGTTGACTGTCATATGCCGAAAGTAACCAAAGAAGATGGCACCGTTTATACCGACCATAAAGTGGGTAACCCATTCGACCGCTTCGAAGATACGTGTGCCAACTGTCACACTCAATCCAAAGAGACCATGCGTAACATCGTTTCAAGCCGTAAAGCACAAGTGCTGAACATGAAGCTGACTGCTGAGAAACAAATCGTAGCCGCTCACTTTGAAGCAGGCGCGGCATGGGAAGCGGGTGCGACCGAGCAAGAGATGGAACCTATCCTACTGGATATCCGTCATGCTCAATGGCGCTGGGACTACGCTATTGCGTCTCATGGTGTTCATATGCACGCTCCAGAAATCGCTCTAGAAGTGCTAGGTACTGCCGTTGACCGCGCAGCCGATGCTCGAACTAAGATTGTTCGTCTACTGGCGAAGAAAGGCATCACTGATCCAATCGAGATTCCAGACATCTCGACCAAAGAAGCGGCTCAAAAAGCGCTTGGAATGGACATGGATAAGATGAACGCTGAGAAACAACACTTCTTAGACACGGTTGTTCCTAAATGGGAAGAGCAAGCTGAAAAGCGTGAAGCCAACTACGAATACTAGTTTCTTCAATTAGACCATTAGGTAAAAACCAGTCACACTATTATTGTGTGGCTGGTTTTTTAGGTTTGGGGCAATACACATCAATATCTCCTCCCCAATCCACTCGCCAATTCAAGGAATATACAATGAAAACCTTACTTTCACTTTCAGCATTATGTATCGCACTACTCAGTTCAGGCGTTCAAGCTTCTGAGCGCGCTGAGACAGGGTGGGAATTAATAGAGAAAGGCGCATTAGTGGTTGATGTCAGAACACTAGCAGAGTTCAAGCAAGGTCATCTGGACAATGCGATTAACTACCCTCTTTCTGAAGTCGCTACGCACTTTGCCAGCATAGACAAAGCTCAACCTATCGTTTTGTATTGCCGCAGTGGTAACCGCTCAGGACAAGCTTATCAATTCTTGCAAGCTCAAGGGTTTACCCAAATCCATAACGCAGGTGGCCTGATTGAAATGCAGGAAAGTAAATAACTAAAAACAAACGATTAACAACTAGCGATTATGCCAAGCCTAACGGATCATCTGTTTGGCTTGGTTGATCGAATGAATAATCGAAACACGATCAATCCCCTTTTGATTGGAATCGAGGATTTGAGTCCATGCATCAATCGCTTGTTGATAGCGCATGCTGATGAAGTGATCGGTCGCAATCAGCATCAATGCCGTTCGATCGTTCGGATCAAGATCCATAGATTGCTCTAGCAGTTTGTTGACGTCATCACTCATCGCTTGTGAACTGAGATAATAAAGTGCGGTAGCTTTAGCGGCATACAAGCCTGAAGGCGCTTGAGGGTCTAAGCGAATCGCGTAGTCGTAACAGGTAAACGCCGCATCAAACTCCCCTTTCTGCATATAAACACCACCAAGCTTAAACCATAAATCAGATTGATTCGGGTCTTGCTTAAGGCTTTGTTGCAGCTCATCTTGGAAATCTGTTGTGGTGTAATTTTCGTTGTCATTGGAAGGAGGCTGAGGCAGCTCTTGCTTCATTTGAAACCAGATAATGCCACTGAGTAGCACTGCGGTGAGTGATATAAGAAGGTTCCCCTTAAGGCTACGGCTGTTTTTGTTTGATGCAACGACAATCACCACCAAAAATAGGCTCATCAATAACAAAGCAACCAGTAACCAGATATCCATTTTACTCTCCCTTTTTATCCGCCCATTCACTCTACCTCTTTCACCACAAAGCAAACTTGATCAAGTTATAGCTATTGGCATTTAACGATTTTCCACAAACCACAGGCAATAAAAAACCGAGCACTTAGGCTCGGTTTTTTCAATGATAAGCTTAATTACTTAGCGTAATCGAGATTACTCAGTGTCTTGCTCGCTATCACTTTCAGAGTCAGAAGCATCTGATGCTTGCTCTTCGCTTGATTCAGCAACGTCAGCGTTAATAGTTTCAGCACCAGCCTCTTCAGCTTCGCCTTCTACAATCTCAGCTTCTTCTACTTCGTCGATACGTTGTAGACCTACAACGTTCTCGTCTTCAGCAGTACGAATCAGTGTTACACCTTGAGTGTTACGACCAACTTGGCTTACTTCCGCTACGCGAGTACGTACTAGTGTACCTGCGTCGGTGATCATCATCATTTCATCGCCTTCTTCAACTTGAACAGCGCCAACGACTGGGCCATTACGTTCAGAGACTTTGATAGATACTACACCTTGCGTTGCACGGCCTTTTGTTGGGTATTCAGCTAGCTCAGTACGCTTACCGTAACCGTTTTGAGTCACAGTTAAGATATCGCCTTCGTTAGAAGGAACAATCAGTGAAACCACTTGATCGTCTTCTGGAAGCTTCATACCACGAACACCAGAGGCAGTACGGCCCATTGCACGTACTTTGTCCTCGTTAAAGCGAACAACTTTGCCCGATTTAGAGAACAGCATGATGTCGCTATCACCGTTAGTGATGTCAACGCCAATCAGTGAATCGTCGTCACGTAGGTTAACTGCGATTAGGCCGTTAGCGCGTACGTTTGCGAATTGATCCAGTGATGTCTTCTTAACTGTACCGTCACCCGTTGCCATGAAGATGAATTTCTCGTTAGAGAACTCAGAAACAGGCAGGATAGCCGTAATACGTTCACCTTCTTCTAGAGGAAGAATGTTCACGATAGGCTTACCACGAGCAGTACGACTTGCTAATGGTAGTTGGTAAACTTTCAGACGGTATGTCTTACCACGAGTAGAGAAACATAGGATGTTATCGTGAGTATTAGCAACAAGCAGACGCTCAATGTAATCCTCATCTTTCATCTTAGTTGCACTCTTACCTTTACCACCACGACGTTGAGATTCGTAGTCGCTTAGGATTTGGTACTTAACGTAACCTGCGTTAGAAAGCGTTACTACAACGTCTTCTTGAGCAATTAGCTCTTCCATGTCGATGTCATGAACTGCCGCTGTGATTTCTGTACGACGCTCGTCGCCATAGATTTCACGTACCGCTTCAAGTTCTTCACGGATAACTTCCATCAAACGCTCAGTGCTTGCAAGAATGTGCATTAGCTCAGCGATTTCTTCTAGAAGTGCTTTGTACTCGTCTAGAATCTTCTCGTGCTCTAGGCCAGTTAGGCGGTGAAGACGAAGTTCTAGAATAGCTTGTGCTTGTGTTTCCGTTAGGAAGTATTGACCATCGCGGATGCCGTATTGGTCTTCCAACCAATCAGGACGAGCCGCATCAGTACCTGCACGCTCAAGCATTGAAGCAACGTTACCAAGATCCCAACCACGAGACACTAAACCAACTTTAGCTTCTGCTGGTGTTGGCGCGCTCTTGATCAGTTCAATGATTTCATCAATGTTAGCAAGTGCTAGAGACAATGCTTCAAGGATGTGTGCACGGTCGCGTGCTTTCTTCAATTCGAAGATAGTACGACGAGTCACAACTTCGCGACGGTGGTCTACGAAGCACTTAAGCATGTCTTTGATGTTGAACAACTGTGGTTGACCGTTATTCAACGCAACCATGTTGATACCGAAAGTCGTTTGCAGTTGAGTTTGAGCGTATAGGTTGTTAAGAACCACTTCGCCTACTGCATCACGCTTACATTCAATAACAATACGCATACCGTCTTTATCAGACTCGTCACGCAGTGCACTGATGCCTTCTACTTTCTTATCTTTAACCAGTTCAGCAATCTTCTCGATCAAACGAGCTTTGTTTACTTGGTAAGGAATCTCAGTAACGATAATGGTTTCTTTACCATTCTTCTCTACTTCGATATCCGCTTTTGAACGCATGTAAACCTTACCGCGGCCAGTCTTGTAAGCATCTACGATGCCTTTACGACCACTGATAAGTGCTGCTGTTGGGAAGTCAGGACCAGGGATATAGTCCATTAGCTCATCAATAGTGATATCTTCATTATTGATAAATGCTAAACAGCCATCAACAACTTCACCAAGGTTATGTGGTGGGATGTTGGTAGCCATACCTACTGCGATACCAGAAGCACCGTTTACCAATAGGTTAGGAATTTTTGTAGGAAGTACTGCTGGAATTTGTTCTGTACCATCGTAGTTCGGTACGTAATCCACAGTTTCCTTATCAAGGTCAGCCAGGAGCTCGTGAGCAATTTTCGCCATACGAACTTCGGTATAACGCATTGCAGCCGCGGAGTCGCCATCGATAGAACCAAAGTTACCTTGGCCATCAACTAGCATGTAACGCAGTGAGAACGGTTGCGCCATACGAACAATAGTATCGTATACAGCACTATCACCATGTGGGTGGTATTTACCGATTACATCACCTACTACACGAGCAGACTTTTTATATGGTTTGTTCCAATCATTACCTAGTACATTCATCGCGAACAAAACACGGCGGTGTACAGGTTTTAGGCCATCACGCACATCTGGAAGGGCACGACCAACGATGACGGACATCGCGTAGTCTAGGTATGAACCTCTAAGCTCATCTTCAATATTTACGGGCGTGATCTCTTTCGCTAGATCGCTCATAGAGCCATTTTCCCTCTATAGTCAGATCGTATTTTTGAATACGTATAAGACCGAAAAATATAACACAAATTTACCTACGGAGGCATCACTTTCCCTCTCCTTTTACCATCTTGTGACCCTTGTAGCCAATCAATTGATGAGAAATTGCACCTCCGCATCATATCTTGCTGAAACATGGTCACTTTACATCCAATAAACTAGCAAAATTGTAGATCTTCTGGTCAGCGCGAAAAGGCAAGTTATAATGCCTGCAATTTCATGGATGCATTATTTAACTTGGAAATGCCGATTATGACTAAATCACAGAACGTAGACCCAGCAGAAATCAAGAAATTCGAAGACATGGCGTCACGCTGGTGGGATCTAGAAGGCGAATTTAAGCCACTACATCAAATCAACCCACTGCGACTAAATTACGTATTAGAGAAGACTGAAGGCCTATTTGGTAAGAAAGTCCTCGATGTTGGCTGCGGCGGCGGTATTCTTGCAGAAAGCATGGCGGTTGAAGGTGCGATAGTGACAGGCCTAGACATGGGTAAAGAACCGCTAGAAGTCGCGCGCCTTCACGCATTAGAAACGGGCACCAAGCTCGATTACATCCAGAGCACTATCGAAGACCACGCAGAACAGAACCCACAGACGTACGATGTGGTAACGTGCATGGAAATGCTTGAACACGTTCCTGACCCACAATCTGTTATCACTGCCTGTTCGAAATTGGTGAAACCGGGCGGCCACGTGTTCTTCTCTACCTTGAACCGTAACTTCAAATCTTACCTGTTCGCTATTGTTGGTGCAGAAAAGCTACTTAAGATTGTTCCTGAGGGCACTCATGAGCACGAGAAGTTCATTCGCCCTGCAGAACTTATCAAGATGGTCGATAACACTCCGCTGCAAGAACTAGGGATTACAGGGCTGCACTACAATCCTCTTACGGACACTTATCGTTTAGGCACAAATGTAGACGTAAACTACATCGTCCACACGCAAAACTTTGGCTAAAAAATATCGGTAGCCCTACCGTAAAACCTTTTGTAAAAAAGACGAATGAAAAGAGTTGCAATTACCATAACTTTGCGACTTTTTTCAGTCTAAATTTCGTGCGCTAGCTTCCATTTTGACCACCTCGATTTAAATTTAATCGCCTAAAATCAATCGCCCATTTTGGCCAAAGATCAAGGAATTTTTTTTTATGGGCGTGCAAAAATAAAGCATCATTAAAAGCCGACTTTTATACAATCAAGTCACATATAACCTCATCAGTTAGTGGTCACTTACAGTTTTTTTTCAATCCACCACTTATCCACAAGCAACCCCATTTCTTTACCTTGAAAAATATCAGTTGTAGCACTATCTTGTAACCCAACAAACAAATGACCCCTATATGTTGTGTTTGAACTACAATGTATGGGTAGACCAAGATCACAAAGCCGAAACGTAATTTACAAAAATTACACAGAAATACACAAAAACACGGCCTTGTTCAGTTTTGTTAGGGAAATTAAGCAGAATGAACCAACAACTTACTGTTACCAAGCGTAACGGGCGCAAAGAAACGATCGATCTAGAGAAGATCCATCGCGTGATTACATGGGCAGCTGAAGGCTTGCACAATGTTTCTGTATCACAAGTAGAATTGAAAGCTCACATTCAGTTTTACGATGGCATCACCACTACTGACATTCATGAAACTATCATCAAGTCAGCAGCGGATTTAATCTCTGAAGAGACTCCTGATTACCAATATCTAGCAGCACGTCTGTCTGTATTCCACCTACGTAAAAAAGCGTACGGCGAATACGAGCCGCCTGCACTGTATGACCACGTTGCAAAACTGGTTGATATGGGTAAATACGATAGCCACCTTATGGAAGACTACACGAAAGCTGAATTCGAAGAGCTTGACGAGTACATCGACCACAAACGTGACTTAGACTTCTCTTACGCAGCGGTTAAGCAGCTCGAAGGTAAATACTTCGTGCAAAACCGTGTAACGAAAGAAATCTACGAGAGTGCTCAGTTCCTTTACATTTTAGTTGCTGCGTGTCTATTCGCTAAATACCCGAAATTGACTCGTCTTGACTACATCAAACGTTTTTACGACGCATCGTCTACGTTTAAGATTTCTCTACCTACACCGATCATGTCTGGTGTACGTACGCCTACTCGTCAATTCAGTTCTTGTGTACTGATCGAGTGTGGTGACAGCCTTGATTCTATCAACGCGACAGCAAGCTCAATTGTTCGTTACGTATCTCAACGTGCTGGTATTGGTATCAACGCAGGTCGTATCCGTGCGCTTGGTTCTGAAATCCGTAATGGTGAAGCGTTCCACACGGGCTGTATCCCTTTCTACAAATACTTCCAAACAGCAGTAAAATGTTGTTCTCAAGGTGGTGTTCGTGGCGGTGCAGCAACGGTATTCTACCCACTATGGCACGGTGAAGTTCAGTCTCTATTAGTACTGAAAAACAACCGCGGCGTTGAAGAGAACCGAGTTCGTCACATGGATTACGGCGTACAGCTGAACAAGCTTATGTACTCTCGCCTAGTTCAGGGTGGCAACATCAGCCTGTTCTCACCTTCAGACGTACCTGGCCTTTACGATGCGTTCTTCGAAAACCAAGACCGTTTTGAAGAGCTATACGTTAAGTACGAAAACGATCCTTCAGTGAAGCGTGAAACGGTTAAAGCCGTTGAGCTTTTCTCTCTGCTAATGCAAGAGCGTGCTTCTACTGGTCGTATCTACATTCAGAACGTTGACCACTGTAATACACACAGCCCGTTTGATTCTGAAGTAGCACCTGTTCGTCAATCGAACCTATGTCTAGAAATCGCGCTTCCTACTAAGCCACTTTCTAACGTAGAAGATGACGAAGGCGAAATTGCACTATGTACGCTTTCAGCATTCAACCTTGGCGCAATCAATGAACTGGACGACCTAGCAGAGCTTTCTGAGCTGGTTGTTCGTGCTCTAGATGCACTGCTTGATTACCAAGACTACCCGCTTCCAGCTGCATACAAGTCGACAATGAACCGTCGTACTTTAGGTGTAGGTGTAATCAACTACGCATACTACCTAGCGAAGAATGGTGTTAAGTACTCTGATGGCAGCGCGAATGGCCTGACTCACCGTACTTTTGAAGCAATTCAATACCACTTGCTAAAAGCATCTGTTGAACTAGCGAAAGAGCAAGGCCGTTGCCCATCTTTCCACGAGACCAACTACGCGAAAGGCCTACTGCCAATCGATACTTACAAAAAAGATATCGACTTAGTATGTGAAGAGCCACTGCACTACGATTGGGATTCTCTACGTGAAGAGATCATGGAGCACGGTCTGCGTAACTCTACGCTAACAGCGCTTATGCCTTCTGAGACATCGTCTCAAATCTCGAACGCGACTAACGGTATCGAGCCACCACGTGGTTACGTATCAGTGAAAGCATCGAAAGACGGCATCCTTAAGCAAGTGGTTCCAGATTTCCTAAATCTTAAAGAGAACTACGAGCTACTTTGGAACATTGGTTCTAACGACGGTTACCTACACCTAGTGGGTATCATGCAAAAATTCGTTGACCAAGCTATCTCTGCAAACACTAACTATGATCCAAGTGTTTACGACAGCGGTAAAGTACCAATGAAGAAGCTGCTTCAAGACCTACTAACAGCGTACAAGTACGGTGTTAAGACGCTTTACTACCATAACACTCGTGATGGTGCTAAAGACGACCAAGGCGATGCAGTTCAAGTGCCGGAAGAAGATTGTGAAGGCGGCGGTTGTAAGATCTAAACCGCAATAAACATTAAGACCCCAGAGAAGAGTTATCTTCTCTGGGTTTAAAGCATTAACAGGGTCCGTTTTATTACGGGTCTTTAAAGGATTTGAGGCATTTATGGCTTACAGTACTTTTTCTCAGCAAAAAAATGACCAACTAAAAGAACCAATGTTCTTGGGTCAGTCGGTAAACGTTGCACGTTACGACCAACAAAAATTCGAAATCTTCGAAAAGCTTATCGAGAAGCAGCTTTCTTTCTTCTGGCGTCCAGAAGAAGTAGACGTGTCTAGCGACCGTATCGACTACAACAAGCTTCCTGAGCATGAAAAGCACATCTTCATCTCTAACTTGAAGTACCAAACGCTTCTAGATTCAATCCAAGGCCGCAGCCCTAACGTTGCCCTACTTCCATTGGTATCTCTACCAGAAGTTGAAACTTGGATTGAAACTTGGTCTTTCTCTGAAACGATTCACTCTCGTTCTTACACGCACATCATCCGTAACATCGTGAATGATCCAGGCGTAGTATTCGACGACATCGTTGAAAATGAAGAGATTCTGAAGCGTGCTAAAGACATCGCTTTCTACTACGACGACCTAATCAAGCTAACGGCTGACTACCACCGCTACGGTGAAGGCAACCACAGCATCAACGGCGAAGACGTCAAGATTTCACTTCACGACCTGAAGAAGAAACTTTACCTATGTCTAATGTCTGTAAACGCACTAGAAGCGATTCGTTTCTACGTAAGTTTCGCATGTTCATTTGCATTCGCTGAGCGTGAGCTAATGGAAGGTAACGCGAAGATCATCAAGCTAATCGCTCGTGATGAAGCCCTTCACCTTACTGGTACACAGCACATGATCAACTTGCTACGCAATGGTCAAGATGATTTTGAATTCATGCAGATCGCTGAAGAGTGTAAGCAAGAGTGTTTCGACCTATTCAAAGAAGCGGCTGAGCAAGAGAAAGAGTGGGCAGAATACCTATTCAAAGATGGCTCTATGATTGGTCTGAACAAAGACATTCTTTGCCAATACGTTGAGTACATTACCAACATCCGTATGCAGGCTGTTGGCCTAGGTACGGCTTACCCAGCAGCAACGTCGAACCCAATTCCATGGATCAACGCTTGGTTGTCTTCAGATAACGTTCAAGTTGCTCCACAAGAAGCAGAAATCAGTTCTTACCTAGTTGGCCAAATCGACAACGAAGTAAAAGCTGACGACTTTGAAGGATTTGAGCTGTAATGCCAACAATCAAAATCAACAAACTGACTTCAATTGAATCTAACCCTTCAAACACTCTGTTGGAAACAATGGAACAAGCTGGGTTAGAGCCAGAATACAACTGCCGAGATGGTCACTGTGGCGCTTGCCGCTGCACGTTGGATTCTGGTGAGGTCGAGTACGTTGGTTTTGCTATGGCTTACACGCAAGGTAATGAGATATTGCCTTGTATCTGTAAAGCAAAGACTGAGCTATCGCTGAGTAACGTTATTCATAGAAACAAGCAAAAACGCGCATAAGCCAGCTGGCTTTAGGTCACTTTGTTCGAATATCGTCAATAAGAATCAAAAAAGGGTCCGCTTCCTTTAGGAATGCGGACCCTTTTCTATTTATGTCTTTAGGTATCTAAAGCGACTCGTCTATCACTCAACCAAATCTTCCTGTTGGCTTGTGTCATACAAAGCCAAACGTTTATTGCTGAGTCAGGTTAAGAGTCACAGAGCCAATATAACAAGCGCTTCGGCACTCTCCACAGCCGTTACACTTATCTTTGTCCACTGTAGGCAACTCTCCTACTTCGATGTGTATTGCACCAGCTGAACACGCCGTTTGGCATGCTGAACAGTCCATTTGCATGTAATTATTGCAGCTATCCGCAAAGCTCGGCTTGAGGTCGATATAAGGCGTGACCGTTGGATGAAGTGCGCCGGTCGGACACACTTCAGTGCATTTGTTACACATAGAACAACTGTTGTAATCCAAATTCAGCAGCGCACTGCCCTCTAGCATCTCAATAACGCTATTTGGACACGATTGTTCACACAATCCACAACCGTCGCAAAGACGCTCAAACAGCACCTCATCGACCGCTCTTGGCGGTCTTGCATGCAAGCGCTGTGATATCTCTTCATAATTCGCGGCTGCTTTAACCGGTTTAGAAAGTCGAGTTAAGAAACCGCGTCTATTTGAATTTATTTGTTCAGACATTAGTCGATATATAACTTTTTAGTAGCAACGTTTAAATTATATTCAGATATTAAGTACTTAAACCAATCTATTACATCAACCGATAGCTTTTTATAAAAAGATAACTCTGATGCTTTATTTAGTTTTTCTAAATAAACAGAAGACCAAGTTAATAAGTGACCCTCAAGTAATTCACCGGCTGAATTGATATTATTATTTTCTAACAAATACGCATGAGCGAATAACATTAAACCAAATTGATCTTCCGGCTCTCTTAACCCAGTGTCTAATTCAATCTGATTCAATTCTAAAAACTGGCGATACTCAACCGTAGAAGCACCAAACACAACGCGGTCTTTATCTAGGTACACAGAACCCCAAGGCGGAGCTGGCATGTCTCCAACGCCTTCAAACAGGCGGCTGAACTCTGCTGCGAGCGCATCTTCGTCTTCGCTTCTTAATGCCTGCAAGCATTCTTCAGAGAGTACTTCGCTCTCAACCAAAGCTTCGACAATGGTGATTAACTGTTCTTTACTTGTCGCTTGATAAAATAGCGAACCCAACAATTTATGCGTATCGATAATCATTATTATTTATATCGTTATAGGTTTAAAGATAATTATATTAATTAACTCATTTCATTCTTTGATCTATTTTATACATTCAATTCATAAACTTTAAATTCCACACTTATTTGATGCCAATCAATCAATAATTCGAAATAAATACATAAAGAACAAACTACCTATAAAGTGCTAGCTATCAATAGCAAAAGGCATCTTAGAATGACGAATAAGAAAGAATCTGGGGTAATGAATCTTACTCGAAGAGGCTTCATGAAAGCTTCCTCTGCAGTAGGTAGTGCAGCTGCACTTGCGGGCGGTATTGCATTACCTTTCAAATCCAAACCAGTAGCGGCTGCAGTTGCTGAAAATGTGGATGAGAAAATCGTATGGAGTGCATGTACAGTAAACTGTGGCTCTCGCTGCCCACTGCGTATGCATGTACAAAACGGTGAAATCAAATACGTAGAAACAGACAACACAGGCACTGACGAATACGGTCATCACCAAGTTCGTGCGTGTCTACGTGGTCGCTCGATGCGCCGCCGTGTTTATAACCCAGATCGCCTAAAGTACCCAATGAAACGTGTGGGTAAACGTGGTGAAGGTAAGTTTAAGCGTATTAGCTGGGAAGAGGCTTATGATGAAGTCGCTGGCACCATGCAACGCCTTATCAAAGACTACGGTAACGACACTATCTACCTAAACTACGGTACAGGTACGCTGGGCGGCACGGTTACTAAATCTTGGCCACCAGCTCAAACGCTGATTGCTCGTCTAATGAACCTAAGTGGTGGTTACTTAAACCATTACGGTGACTACTCAACAGCGCAAATCACGAAAGGCTTGAGCTACACCTACGGCGGTTGGGCAAACAACAACTCTTTCTCTGATTTAGAGAACACTAAACTTAACATTCAGTTTGGTAACAACCCTGCTGAGACGCGTATGTCTGGTGGCGGCCAGATCCACCACTACGTTGAAAGCAAAAACAAATCAAACGCAAGAACGATCATCATCGACCCTCGCTACACCGATACTGCCGGTGGCCGTGAAGATCAATGGATCCCAATTCGTCCTTCTACAGATGCGGCATTGGTAGCGGGTCTTGCACACGTGATGATCACTGAAGACCTTGTCGACCAACCGTTCCTAGACAAATACTGTGTCGGTTACGATGAGAAGACCCTTCCTGCATCAGCGCCTAAAAACAGCGACTACAAATCTTACATCCTAGGTTTAGGTGAAGATGGCGTAGAGAAGACACCAGAATGGGCTTCTAAGATCACGGGTATTCCAGTTGACACCATCGTTAAGCTTGGCCGTGAAATGGGCACAGCGAAACCATGTGCGATTCACCAAGGTTGGGGCTTACAACGCACTGCGAACGGTGAACTAGCGTGTCGTGCAATCGCGATGCTGTCACTGCTCACTGGTTCTGTGGGCGTATCAGGCGGTTCAACAGGCGCTCGTGAAAGCGACATCAACATTCCATTTGTGCGCTTCCCTACCGTGCCAAACCCAGTTGAAACGTCTATTTCAATGTTCATGTGGACAGACGCGATTTACCGTCACCATGAAATGACCGACATCACTGATGGTGTTCGCGGTGCAGAGCGCCTTAAGAACCCAATCAAGATGATCTGGAACTACGCAGGTAACTGCATCATTAACCAACACTCAGACATCAACAAGACTCACGCGATTCTTCAAGATGAAAGTGCGTGTGAAATGATTGTCGTGGTTGATAACCATATGACGTCTTCAGCGAAGTACGCCGATATCATCCTGCCAGACTTAACAACGTCTGAGCAAGACGACTGGTGTATGGACGGTAAAGCGGCGAACATGCCTTACTTCATCTACGCGCAGAAAGCGATTGAGCCTCAGTTTGAAGCAAAATCTATCTACGAGATGTGTACTCAGCTTGCGAAACGAATGGGCGTAGAAAAAGAGTTCACCGAAGGCCGTACTCAAGAGCAATGGATTGAGCACCTTTACGCAGAAACTCGTAAGAACGATCCAACACTGCCAACCTTCGAAGAGATGAAAGAGCTGGGTATCTACAAACGTAGCTACGACCACCACTACATCGCTTATGAAGATTTCCGTAAAGATCCTGAAGCGAACCCACTGACCACACCAAGTGGCAAGATCGAGATCTACTCAGAGCAACTGGCTGATATCGCGAAGACTTGGAAGCTGAAAGAAGACGAAGTGATTCACCCACTTCCGATTTACGCGGACTCTTTCGAAGGTCATAACGACCCACTAGCAGAGAAGTACCCACTTCAGCTAACCGGTTTCCACTACAAGGCTCGTACTCACTCGACTTACGGCAACGTTGCAGAAATCAAAGCAGCAGCACCGCAAGAGTTGTGGATCAACCCAATCGATGCAAAAGAACGTGGTATTGATAGCGGCGACATGGTGAGTATTTTCAACGACCGTGGCGAAGTACATATTCCAGCGAAAGTGACACCTAGGATTCTTCCTCGAGTTGTCGCACTAGGCGAAGGTGCATGGTACGCACCAGATGGTCAGAAGATCGACCATGCAGGCTCTATCAACGTGCTGACGACTCAGCGCCCGAGCCCACTTGCTAAGGGTAACCCTCAGCATACAAACCTAGTTCAAATCAAAGCGCTAAAGAAAGCATAAGGTAGGTTGGAATGAAACAATACGGCTTTTACATTGATTCAAGTAAATGCACGGGTTGTAAAACCTGTCAGCTTGCTTGTAAAGATTATAACGATCTAGACATCAAAACGAACTACCGTCGCGTATACGAATATGCCGGTGGTGGCTTCACTCAAGATGGTGATACCTGGGTTCAGAAAGATGTCTTTTCTTACTACCTATCTATCGCTTGTAACCACTGTACTAACCCAGCGTGTGTGAAAGTGTGTCCTTCGGGCGCAATGCACAAACGTGATGAAGACGGTTTGGTTGTGGTTGATGAGAGCGTATGTATTGGTTGTCAGCACTGTAGCAATGCGTGTCCTTACGGCGCACCACAATACAATGCTAAGAAAGGTCATATGACGAAATGCGATGGTTGTTACCAACGTGTTTCTGAAGGCAAACAGCCTATCTGTGTTGAGTCTTGCCCACTTCGTGCATTGGAGTTCGGTGAAATCAATACACTTCGCGAGAAGTACGGCTCTGGTGCGGATGTGGCTCCACTGCCATCTTCAACAGAAACGCTACCAAACATCGTGATTAAGCTGAACAAAAACGCGAAGCCGACTGGCGATACCAGCGGTCACCTAGCAAACCCGAAGGAGGTGTAAGATGATTTTTCATGAGTGGTCTTTAATCTTCTTTACGGTGCTGGCGCAAACTGCGGTTGGTGGTTACTTACTGATTGGCGCACGTGCACTGGTACTTGGTCATGACGAAGAGAAGCTGAACAGCTACAAGGTTCCAATGTTTATCCTATGGGTACTGATGGGTCTTGGCTTCATGTTCTCGACAACGCACCTTGGCTCTCCACTGCGCGCGTTTAACGCTTTTAATCAGCTAGGTTCGGCTTGGTTGTCTAACGAAGTGTTCTTCGGTGCGGCATTCTTCGCTGTCGGTGGCCTGCAATGGTTACTGTCGGTAGTCAAGAAAGGTGGCGTTGCTATCCAGAAAGCACTGATGGTTGGCGCGATGGTACTGGGTGTTATCTTCATGTACGCGATGATCAACGTATACATGATCAACACAGTACCGACGTGGGACAACATCTACACACCACTGAGCTTCATCATGACGATGGTTGTGGGTGGCTTGCTGTTATCTCAGTTCGTGATTGTATTCGCAAACGACAGCCGCTTTACGGTTGACCGTAACATCACCATGTTGGCTGTTATCGCTGTTGCTATCAGCTTGCTTGTGACAGTAGGAAAACTGAACCTAATCGGAGACATCCAAACTTCAGCGGCAAAAGCGTCTGAGTTAGTCGATGGTTTAGGTAGCTATGTGATTCTTCAAGTGGCACTGCTAATGGCAAGCTTGTTGATTTGGATTCTACCTATGCTGAACAAAGCAAAAGTGAACCCAGTTAACCTTGGCTTAGCACTAGTATTGTTCTTGGCTTCAGAGTTAATCGGCCGTGGTTTGTTCTACAGCCTACATATGACAAGCGGTTTGTAATCGAGTTCTTACAGACATGAGTTGCGTGTAAACATCGCTGCTTGTTTGGTTATCTAGAAGGCTAGATAAACAAAAGGCCCAACACCTATTTAGATGTTGGGCCTTTTTATTTCGTTTTTTCTAGCGTTTTTAATACAGACTTAGCGAGTTCGCTTACATCGTTAGCTTACATAGCTACTTAATGATAGCCGCTGGAATAAACATGTCTTTTAATCGCTTAACCGAAGAATAAGTACCAAACATCGGTTTGTTATCTAAATGCCTTCTCAGCATATCGGCGGCAACGGTCTTAATCACGTTGCGTTGGTCTTCACGCGAGTACTGACGATAAAACTCAAGTACCTGCCCCCACTCGCCTGCTTCAGTCGACAATGCAACGCTGAATGTGTTGCCTTCCAGCTTACCAGTCACCAAAGCCAATTCAGTTCCGCACTTATCTCTTGTTGCTCCAGCCAGCGCAAAGGTCGCGGCTAATGGATCGCTCTTTTCAAGTTCGCTCTCTTTTGGCTCAGCCATCACCCATGAGTGTCCGAAGCAATCTTCTATCTGCTCATTCAATTGCAGCCACGCTGACAGTGAACCTTTGGTCGACACTTCAGACACAGATAACGTCTTCTTTTTTTCCGCCATGATGTGTCCAATATGGTCAATCATCGGCTCATCAACACTAACGACATTACTCTCTAGCAGCTTGTAAACCATCTGCAGAAGCTTAACGCGAGTTTCTAAGTCTGCCTTAGGACCAAACAGTTTGACCTCAATGAACGGCAGATAAGAGCGATAACCAAGTTCATAACCTTCTGGCAGCTTTAGTTGATCCAAAACATCAGAGATACCGGACTCAGACAAACCAAACGTAAACAGTCGACTGCATTCAGAGGCAACCACTTGAGGGTAGGTACACGACAAGTCAGGAAGAATCTCAAACGTCACCATGCGCTTGAATTCACTTGGTACACCCGGCGTGAAATAGAAAGTCGCATCGTTAATTTTCAGTTTGAAGCCACAAGCCGTCCCCACAGGGTTATCGACAATCTCTGAACTCGCAGGTAACAAAGCTTGTTTAAGGTTGCTGTCTGGCATTGGCATGCCACGTCCAGAGAACATCTCTTCCATACGAGCAAGCCATTCAGGGAACATGACGAGTTTCTGCTCGGAAGCAGCTGCAGCGGCGGCAGCACTCATATCATCGGTTGTCGGGCCTAAACCACCATTAACGATAACCACATCATAGTTAAAGCTCAGCATCAGCAGTTCTTCAACAAGAGCATTCATTTGATCACCCACAGTTGAGCGCTTAGCAAGCGCAAAACCATGCTGATAAAACTCAGCAGACATCCAAGCTGCGTTTGTATCTACAATGTCTCCATGAAGAACTTCTTCACCTGTGCTTAACATTGCGATTTTCGTCATATTTCTATCCCTTGTTGTCATAAAAAGACACTGCATTATTTACAAACTGGTCTATGGTTGAATTTGGAGCAATTCGCCTTTTCACTAATATTAATAATGTTAAACCTAAGGTTTTCTTAGGAAAAGCTATAAATTATTAGTTCCCTAAATCAGGCATTTAATAGATAATTGTGATCCTGATCAATTCCAAACTTTCTCATGGAGACCCTTGTGGCCAAATCACCGTTACTAGCAAAGGTTACTGCCGCATTTTCAATGCTAATGTCAGTTAACTCGGTTGCAAGCCAATACGACTTCGACCAGCCAATCAACCTTTCTTACTCGGATGAATGTGCTCAAGATTACTGTTTTAATGACAACTTGTACACCTACAAGCCTAGTACCAATTACGCACTGAGCGAGTCGAGTGATGAGTACGACTTATCAATCCAACAACCAAAACACATGTTGGTGAGTCAGGAGAAAGATTGGGATTACCTAATGGGTCAAACCTACACCATTCTTGGCTTGAGTGTCGCGACAGTGGGTCTAATGACTCTGCTCCCTGAAAGTATTACTAAGTGGGATGATGACCAACGTGATATCAGCTCATTAGGTAAAAAGTGGAAAGATAACGTTTCTGCTGGTCCAACATGGGACCGTGACGAACACTTCCTAAACTACGTAATGCACCCATATTTCGGTGGTGTTTACTACACTGCAGCTCGACACGCAGGTTACGACGAGTTTGAGTCATTCTTATACTCTTGGACTATGTCGACGTTCTTCTGGGAATACGGCGTAGAAGCGTTTGCAGAAGTACCTTCATGGCAAGATCTCTTCATCACACCTTTCTTCGGTGCGGTTGTCGGTGAAATGATGCTAGAAGCAGAGCAGGATATCATTGCTTCAGGTGGCGAAGTGATGGGCTCTCAAACCATGGGTGATGTGTCGCTATTCTTCCTTAACCCTGTTGGACACATTCACTACTGGGTAAGTGACGCATGGGGCGGTGATGCAGAAGTTAACCTGAATACTAACCCTTGGTGGGATAACCAAGACGCTGCACGTTTTGCTTACGATGCTGGCGCACCATACGACTCTCAGTTTGTTGGTATGAACTTCAAAGTAACGTTCTAATTCGTCTCTAGTACTACTCAATATAAGTTATTGAATATAAGTTGCTGAATCATCAATCACAGTGACAACTCTTCTAAAAAGCGGCTCTCTAGCCGCTTTTTTTGTGCCCTACTCTTCATTCTCTTTTTTTGCATCGAAGCTTAGTTTCAAAAATTGACCTAGGTCAAACATTGTTCGATGTAACCTTCTACACTGAAATTAAAGAACTTTATCGCGTGATATCAAACATTTAATTAGCAAAGAATAATTGAAACCTTGGGGGCTGATATGAACAGTACATTTATCGTAAACTTTATCGGAAAAGCATCACCAGCAACAATCAAACAGCTTGCTGCGGTTACTCACGAAAACGACGGCAAATGGCTCATCAGTAAAGTGAACTTTATTGAAGACCAAGTCGCAGGCGTACTAAAGGTTCAACTTCCAGCCATCAACGAATCGATTGTAAAAGAAGCGTTCAGCGCCAATCCAGATCTCATCGTGCAGTTTGTCGATTCCGATCATACACACAATGTTCAAGACACGGTCCATCACTTGAGACTCGACTCTAACGACCGAGCAGGTATCGTCAACGAAGTGACTCATGTATTGGATAGACAAGGAATCAGTATTCTCGATATGGATTGTCACCGCGTCTTTATCGCTGGTGGCGGCGGTGTTAGCTCAAGTCTATTCACATCAAAAATCGCCGTTAAGCTGCCAATCGAAGTACAGATCGACGACGTAGTTAATGAACTCGAAACGCTCAGTGAAGATACTCGTGTGATGATTGAAAGCTAAATAAACAAAATTAAAGAACAAAAAAGAGCAGCTCATTAGCAGCTCATTAGCTGCTCTTTGTATTGCTCTGAACTTGTGATTCAGTTACTTAACTGACCATTGTGATAATGAGCGTTTGAAGTCTTCATAGCCGAATTCATTTAGCTTCTGAACTTCACCACTGCTACGTTCACAGTAGATTGAAGGCATTTTAAGGCCATTGAACCAGTTCAATTTCACCATTGTGTAACCCGCGCTGTCTAACAGATGCAGCTTTTGACCAATCTTAAGTGGCTCATCAAAGCTCGCTTCGCAGAACTGATCGCCCGCAAGACATGAACACGAACCAATCACGTAGTCATGGCTGCCTGTTTCTGATGCTTCCAATACTGATGCGGGCTCATTGTAGATAAGCGTGTCAAGGCGGTGCGCCTCAGTCGCTGAATCCACAATCGCTGTTTTCTTCACGTTCTCAACAATATCGACCACTGTCACAACTAGGTCGGTTGTTTTAGTGATGATCGCTTCACCCGGCTCAAGATACATCTGCACACCGTGCTTTTCAGAGAAGGCTTTCAGCGCAAGACCGAGTTTTTCGATGTCATAGCCAGGCCATGTGAAGAACACACCTCCGCCCATGCTCACCCAGTCCAACTTATCTAAGTGCTCACCAAACTGTTCTGAGATTGAATCAAGCAGGCCGATAAACGCATCGACGTCTTTGTTCTCACAGTTCATGTGGAACATCACACCATTAATCTCATCGAAAATTTCTGGTTTGATGTGGTCAGCTTGCACGCCCAAACGCGAGAATTGACGTGCTGGATTCGCCAAGTCTTGCCCTGCGTAGCTCACGCCCGGATTTAAACGTAAACCCAGTGAAGCTTTACCTTCAACAATATGACGGTAAGCAGCAAGTTGGCTTTGAGAGTTGAAGATCATCTTGTCGCAGATGTCAGCAACCTCTCTCACGTCATCTTCACTGTAGCCCACACTGTAAGCATGAGTTTCACCGCCAAAAGTTTCGTGACCTAATTTCACTTCATAAGGGCCAGAACTAGTAGTACCGTCTAGGTACGGTTTGATGATGTCAAACACGCCCCAAGTCGAGAAGCACTTAAGCGCAAGTACCAATTTCACACCTGAAATCTCTTTCAGTTGCTTGGCTTTTTCTAAGTTCGCAATCAACTTGTCTTCGTTGATCATGAAATATGGGGTTTTTAGTTCTTCTTTCTTAAACGTCATTTTTGTAAACACTCAAGCAGCATCTATAGATGGAAAGGTAAATTAACAATTTTGGTGTGATTTATTTTGATTTTGTCCTGTCCGAGCGCAGTGAGTTACAAAATCAAAATAAATGATACCAAAGCTTCAAGGCTATCATCATCGAAAAGGGAACAATCCATGTCCCCTTTAATTAGCAATCAAAACAAGAAATCAGTTCTTATTTTTTCAGCTCATGAATCACTGGAAGACCTTGGCCTGCTTCAAGCTCTTGAACATGCCAATCTAGACCAATTTCCGGCATAGTTGCTAGGAACGGATCTGGATTTAGCTGTTCCATGTTGAACACGCCTTTATCAGCCCATTCGCCACGGAAGAACTGAAGTGCAGCGGTAATCGCTGGAACACCAGTTGTGTAAGAGATCGCTTGGTGCTCTACGTCTTCGTAAGCCACTTCGTGGTCTGCGTTATTGTAGATGAATACGCTACGCTCTTTACCATCTTTCTTACCTTGAACCCAAGTACCGATACACGTTAAACCAGTGTAACCCGGAGCTAGAGATGTTGGATCCGGTAGTAGTGCTTTAAGAACATGCAGAGGCTGAACCACAGTACCATCGTGCAGTGTTAGCGGATCTGGGCTAAGAAGACCGATATCACGCATGCAGTTGAAGTAGTTCAAGTATGCATCACCAAAGCCCATCCAAAATTCGATACGCTTGGCTGGGATGAACTCTTTCATTGAACGAACTTCATCGTGCGCCATTGAGTAAACTTTGTGAGAACCACAGTTCGGGAATTCAAACTCAAGCATACGAGAGTGACAAGGTACTTGTTTCCACTCTTCATTTTCCCAGTAGAAAGAATCGCCTTGGATCTCAAGCATGTTGGTTTCTGGGTCAAAGTTTGTCGCAAACTTCTTGCCGTGGTCACCAGCATTCACATCCATTACATCAATTGAGTCAATCTCATCGAACAAGTGCTTAACCGCGTATGCAGCAAAGATTGATACCACACCTGGATCGAAACCAGCACCAAGAATACCTGTGATGCCTGCTTCAGCGAACTTCTCACGGTAGCCCCACTGCCAATCGTAAGCTTGTGGTACTTGTTGGCCTTCAGAACATAGGTCAACCGCTACCGATGTATCTAAATAAGAAACTTTAGATTGGTAACATGCTTCCATGATTGCCATGTTTACCCAGGGAGGACCAGCGTTGATCACTAGATCCGGCTGAACTTCTTTAATCAAAGCAACAAGCGCATCAACATCATCAGCGTCTACTGAACGTGCTTCTAGTTTCTTAGTTGAATCTTTAAGGTTGTTTTTGCCCTTGATAGATTCGATGATTTTTTCACACTTCGCGATTGTGCGAGAAGCGATTGTGATATCACCCAGTACTTCGTTATTTTGTGCTGCTTTGTGTGCAACAACCCAACCAACGCCGCCTGCACCAATTTGTAGAATAGCCATAGTATTAATTACCCTTGTTGTTCTGCTAGCTCAGTGGCTAGAGTTTGAATTTTGTTAATTAGAGATTTGAAATCTGATGTCGTTAAGCACGGATTCAAGATTGTAAATTTCAGCGCGCTTTTACCGTCGACGACCGTTTCGCCAAGCACGGCAACACCACGAGTCAGAGCTTCCAGTCTTAACGTTTGATTCAGTTTGTCTAAATCTAGCTCACCGTTTGCTGATTGCCCATTGCGAGGCACCGATCGGAACAGCACAGTAGACAGTGACGGCTCAGCAAGCAGTTCAAAATCGTCATGCTTCTGAATCAGGTCTGCAACTTGAAGCGTCTGCTCTAGGAGATGATCGTACATATCACCCAACTGCTTTGGCCCAACGCTTTGCATCGTCATGAAGACTTTCAATGCATCAAAACGCTTGGTGGTCGCAATAGACTTATCGACAAGATTTGGCAGCTCATCGTGCTCGCGATTCAAGTAGTCTGCGTGATGCAGTAGGAACTTAAAGTTCGCTTTGTCTTTCAGCAACACAGCACCACAGCTGATTGTTTGGAAGAACAACTTGTGGAAATCAACGCTCACTGAATCCGCTTTCTCGATGCCTTTCAGGCGAGCTTTATGGCTACTTAAGATAAGCGCGCCACCGTAAGCACTGTCGACATGGAACCAAAGGCCTTGTTGGCTTGCGAGGTCTGCAATCGCATCAAGGTCGTCGATAGCACCGTGATCGGTTGTACCCGCCGTACCGACAACAGCAAAAGGAATCAACCCTTGTGCTTTAAGCGCTTTCACTTCTGCATCTAACAAATCAGGCTTGATAGTGCCGTTTGCATTGGTGTCAACACAGCACACTGCCGCTTCGCCTAGCCCTAGTAGAGAGGCTGACTTTTGAACCGTGAAGTGAGATTTCTTTGAACATAAGATACGCAGCTTGCTCGCGTATTCTGGTAAGCCAAGCTTTTGGATTGAGTGACCATTGTGCTTATCCGCAACCCAGTCTCTCGCAAGCAATAAACCCATTAGGTTACTTTGCGTGCCACCGCTAGTGAAAACACCGTCAGCTTGTGCGCCAAGTTGGTATTTGTCACACATCCAATCCACAACGCGCTGCTCAACATAAGTCGCAGCCGATGCTTGGTCCCATGAATCCATTGATTGATTCAACGCCGCGATAATCGATTCCGCTGCTACCGAAGCCATAAGAGGAGGAGTGTGAAGGTGTGCAATGCAATCTGGGTGTTGCACGAAGATGGAGTTTGCAGCGACAAGGTCTGCAGTACTATCTACAACATCAACCAAAGCGTGTTGATTGTTATCAAGGTCGACAGCATTGATAGCTGCTTCTAGCACTTTTGGATCTAAACCCGAATAAGGGGTTTCAACCTGTTCAAAAACCGCTTTCATCGCTTGAGTGGTTTGGTTCATCACGTTAGCAAATTCGTCGCTACCGCCTAAACCTGTATGGATGAAATGCTTGTTCCATTCTTGGTTTGCTTGTTCGCTTGAAGTTGGGTCTTGTTGTAAGCCACCACCAGCTGCGATGATCGCTTCTTCCATTACGCGGAGTGCAAAGTCAATCTGCTCAAAAGAGATAATCATTGGCGGAAGGAAACGAATTACCGAGCCATCACGACCACCCTTTTCAACCATCAAGCCACGCTCTAACGCTGCTCGTTGAATCGCTAGGGTTAGTTCGCCGTCTGATTGTGGTTCGCCAAACTTGTTAAGCTCACCATTTGGTTGTTTGATCTCAGCACCGAGCATCAGGCCTTTACCACGAACTTCAGCAATACAGCTAACGCGTGATTGAATCTTCTCAAGCCCGTGACGTAAATATTGGCCTGCGATGTTCGCGTGCTCAACTAAGCCATCTCGTTCGATGATCTCCAACGCCTTAGCGCCAGAGACCATTGCTAATTGGTTACCACGGAATGTACCGGTGTGCTCACCCGCTTTCCATGTATCAATGCTCTTATCGAACACAAGCAGCGACATAGGCAGTCCGCCACCAATCGCTTTAGATAAACATAAGATATCTGGATTAACACCAGACTCTTCAAACGCAAATCGATGGCCAGTTTTGCCCACACCACACTGAATCTCATCAAAAATCAGTAGGATGCCGTGCTCATCACAGATGCGACGTAGGCCTTGTAACCAAGATGCTGGAGCAGGAATCACACCGCCCTCACCTTGCACAGGCTCAACGATCATCGCCGCCGGTTTCATGATGCCAGACTCGTCATCATTCAACATACGTTCGATGTAACGAATGCTCGCGTTAGCACCCGCTTCACCACCAATACCAAACGGGCAGCGTAGGTTGTATGGGAAAGGCATGAAGTGCACATCAGACATCAAGCCGCTACGACGCTCTTTAGTGCCGAGGTTACCCATCATACCCATGGTGCCGTTCGTCATACCATGGTAAGCACCACGGAAAGCAAACATGGTGTTGCGACCTGTGGTTTGCTTGGCGAGCTTGATCGCCGCTTCCACAGCGTCAGCGCCAGATGGGCCACAGAATTGAAGAACCGAGTTATTTGAAAAGTCTTGAGGAAGAAAAGCTTTAACTCGCTTGATAAACGTCTCTTTTGCTTGAGTCGTGATATCAAGTGTTTGGTATGGCAAACCAGAATCGAGTTGGTCTTTAAGTGCTTGGTTAATCTCAGGGTGGTTGTAACCCAGAGAAAGTGTACCTGCACCGGCTAAGCAATCGAGAAAGAGTTGGCCACGAGTATCTTCAACTAAAGCGCCACATGCTCTTTTAATAGCAATAGGCAGGCGTCTTGGGTAAGAGCGAACATCCGACTCATGCTGTTCTTGCTCTAGCAAAATAGCGTCAGGTGTTAGGTCGTACGTTCCCTCTAAGATAGGAACCATAGTTGAAAATGAATTTGCGATAGTATTGATATCGACTTCAAAGGCGGTAGTCATAAAAGTCCCCTTGAATGTGTTCATACTCACCTCCATCAGACGCAATTACCCACCAACTCTCGTTAAATTTGGAGAGAGTTCATAGTGAAGTACACGTATTGTCTAGAAATGAGATATAGCTGTACGCTCGCATAAGTCAAATGACGAATACGAAATTAAGCCGTCTTAAGACAGCGATAAATTGTTAGCGTGAGCTCAAGGTTCAGTAATGCTACTGTTTTGAAGAATTGGACATTTTTGCAGGATCGGGCAGCTATGAGGAGCTGGTCCCTTTGGAAATGCAGAGCTGATTAGCAATGTTGTAATTAGTGTGTTCAATGTTGGGTTTCCCATTAACATGACGAACTGCGCCATAAGTATCCCGTCTATCAGCTAAAGGACTAGCCAATACCTACCCTACGTAATGTCCCAATCAGCAAGAATGGTCACTACGCGTATCCCCCAGAAGCAATCGTTGCTCTTCTTGAACATTTTCATTCCGAGATTGCGCGGGAAAGTAACATAAAGTGAAATGAACGATCAATAGTTTTTAGTAATAGCTTGATAAATAGCAGCGGTGGCTAAGCAATTGCTGTAAATATCGTCACACTATCGTTTGGGAAAGAGCTCCCCGGTTCATTCGTTCCTCATACCCGAGGATGACGACGTGGGGTTATAAACGTTGCTAGAGAAGCTTTTAGGTCATGGCGTCTTTCCGTCATTCCCTAGCACGAGGAACGAGTTCATAGGGAATCTCGCTTTTAAAAACTAACTTGATTGCAAAATTTGAAACAGAGATAGAAATGAATGTTGAGTGCGGATTCGAACAAGAAGAGTTCTTAAACGTAAAATCTAAACGTCAGAAACCAAAAAGCCCGAACATTTCTGTTCGGGCTTCTTAATTTGGAGCGATACATCGGGTTCGAACCGATGACCTCAACCTTGGCAAGGTTG